>JAGWXN010000041.1 GCA_018969885.1 Betaproteobacteria bacterium
AAGCCCATCAGCTTGTCGTAATCGGGCTCGTCACGCGTGGTGCGGGACAGTTCGGCGATGCCGGTTCGCCGGGAAAATTCAATCCAGATTTCCGGGACCAGCACACCTTCAAGATCGAGACAGACGACCTGCACGAGCACGCTCCGGTGAAGCGCCGACCGGAGGGGTTCCGGTCAGCAAGCCGCGCATTATAGGGATCTGCTGGCGGCCCCGGGCCGCCAGGACTCAGCGCTGCTCGAAGATGCCGAGCTTGCGATGCACGGGGGATTCGTCGGCCATGGCGATGAAAGCGGGCGTTTTCGACGACCGATTCTGTAGCTTGAGCGTCGTCCACCCGGGCACACACGCCGTATCGGACTGGGTGAGATCGAGCGTGGTCTCGCCCACCAGCGCCTGGGCATCGCCCTCGACCATGTGCAACATGCGAGCCGCCGACATGCGCGGCAGCGATGTTTCCTCGCCAGGGCGAAGCATCAGCACCGAAAAAGAGATGGTGTTGAGGCAATCGGCACCGGTTTCGGGATTGATGTAGGCAAGCAGAACCGGCTCGCGCGAGGGCAGACTGGTGGCAAGCGCGCCCAGCGCCGCGCGGGTGCGGGCCCAGGGATAGCGCATCAAGGGATATTCGGCGCTTGAGCGCACGCCGTCGCGAATCGGCGCGAGCCCACCCGAGGCATAAGTCCAGGCAGGCTTCGAGGCTTTCTGGGTTTTGCCGTCAATGTGATACGAGCAGTCGATTGCCACCATCAGCGGCACGTCGAGCACATCGAGCCAGATCATCGGCCCTGGCCCTTTGTGGCGATGCTCATGCCACTGCCAGGTGGGGGTGAGGATGAGATCGCCGGGTTCCATGGGGCAGCTTTCGCCACCCACGATCGTGACCCCGCCCGTGCCTTCCACCACAAAACGAGCCGCGTTGGGCGTGTGCTTGTGGTTGGGCGCGTTCTCGCCCGGCAGCACCAGTTGCATGCCGAGATAAATGCAGGCCGAGGCCTGCAATGCCTCCAGCCCGCGCCCCGGATTCGCCAGCACCAGAACCCGCCGCTCGGCCTTCTCCATGGGGGTGAGGTCGCCTGCTCGCATCAGGAGCGGCCGGATGTCGCTCCAGGCCCAGCGACAGACCTGGGTGGCGCTGCGGGGCTGCGTGGGCGGCAGCAGCGCGCGCAGGCTGGGCCAGAGAGGAACCAGGTTTCTGGCCCGCAACGCGTCAAGATACTCGCCGGGCAGTTCGTCCAGCGTTCCAAGCGGCTTCATAATCCGGCTTCTCCCCTTTCTGATTTTCCCGCTATTTTGCAGAAAGCCCGGCTTTCATCAAATTCGGAGTCGGAATCCCCGGACCATGCAACTACTCACCAGCCTGCTGCTACTGATCGTCGTCGCGCGCCTGCTTGGACATCTGTTCACGCGCTGGGGCCAGCCCGCGATCGTGGGCGAGATGTTGGCTGGGGTGGTGCTCGGCCCCTCAGTACTCGATCTGATCCAGCCCAATGACGCACTGTCAGGCATCGCCCAACTGGCGGTGTTCCTGGTGGTGCTGTCGGCGGGCATCGAGATGGACTTCCAGCGCGTGCTGTCAGCCATGCGCGGCCGGGGTCTGCTGGTCGCGTTCCTCGGCTTCGCACTGCCCTTCATCGGCGGCGTGCTGGTTGCATGGGGCTATGACCTCGACCCGATGCGAACGGTTTTCATGGGGCTCTGCATTGCCATCACAGCCCTGCCGGTTGCCGCCCGCCTCCTGGCCGACATGGGACTGCTCGACACCCCGATCGCCCGCTACGCGATCGCCACCGCCGTGCTCAACGACGTGGTGGCGCTGTTCATTCTTGGCATCGTTCTGGCCCTGCCCCCCGACTCCGGGGCGACCGACCTGCTCGCAAGCGGTCTGACCGCCTGCGGCAAGCTGCTGGGACTGCTCGCGCTGGTGGCGAGCGCCAACCTGCTGATCCGCTGGCTTGAGGGGCGCGGCATCAACCTGTCCAGCATCAGCGAGCGGCTGATTGGCACCTTTGGTGCCGAGGCTCTGTTCGGCATGGTGGCGGTGTTCGTGCTGTTTTTCGGCATGGTGAGCGAAAACCTCGGCTTCCACTTCGTGATCGGCGCCTTCTTTGGGGCGCTTTTACTTGACCGGCGGCAGTTTGCGCCCGAGCGTTTCGAAGATCTCAAACGGACGCTCGCTTCGGTGACCGCGGGCTTTCTATCGCCGATTTTCTTTGCTGACCTGGGGCTCGACTTCACGTTCCGGGCATTCGGGCAGATCGACTTCGTGCTGGTCGTGCTGCTGGTTTCAATTGCCACCAAATTAGTTGCCGGTTGGTGGGGCGGGCGCCTGATCGGCATGCCCCACCGCGAGGCCTTCGCGCTCGGCGCCGTGCTAAACGGGCGCGGCGTGATGGAACTGGTGGTGGCAACCATCGCCTATGACCGCGGATTCATCGGGCCCACGATGTTTTCAGTGCTGGTCTTGATGGGCGTGATCACGACCGTGTTGAGCCCCATTCTCCTGAATGCTGCAATGGGGCGCGAGGCCCGCGAACGCTATGCCCGCGCAAACGCAGCCACCCACCCCGCCACACACGCCACCTCTCAGGACAAGTAATCGGCCCGCAGCGCGCGCCGCCAGTCGCCGCCTTGGCCAGGCGACAGCGCCCCGATCCGTTCCAGGCCGCGTTGCATGGTGACCATACCGGTTTCATCAAAGCTGCCGTCGCTCCAGAAACCGTTGCCCGCGAGCAGGCGCTCGACGATAGCCAGCGCGGCAGCGGGCTCCACGCCGTAGTGCCCGGTGATGACCAGCGCGCCCTGCACCGGCTCATCGCGGATCGCGAGCACGGCGCGGCGGCGGGCGGCAACGATACCGCGTAGCGTCGCGCCATGCCGCAGCATCCAGTCGGTGCGCGCCACGCCAACGGTTTGAACGCAGGGACCCAGCACCTCGTCTGCGCTCCACACCGGACGCAGCCAGTCTCGTTCACGGGTAAAGAGCGGCTCGGCCACCATCGCCACGTCAACCGTGCCGTCGCGAAGCGCGGCGAGCTTCTGACGGACCGGCCCCACAACCTTGCGTTCAACGCGCGACGCGAGTCCCACCGAATCGATCATGGCGCGGCTCACCATATCGCTCAGCGTGCCGGGCGCG
The DNA here is from genome assembly GCA_018969885.1 of Betaproteobacteria bacterium. Next base: position 3,137 of record JAGWXN010000041.1, read on the forward strand.
GTGTAGCCGACCCTGCGGCCGGCCAGGTCGCGCGGGGAAGCAATGGTGGACTCACCGCGCCGCACCACCCACACCTGGTCGGACACCGCCTGCACACCGCCGTGAACGATTGACAGTTCGATGCCCTGCCCGATGGCTGCGATCACCGCTGGCAGACTCACCTCACCGTAGGGGACCTCCGCGGCGAGCGCGTTGCGAAGCGTTGCCCCGCCCTCCGAGGAGCCGATGAACCCCCGCACACCAATGCCTGCCATCTCGCCAAACCAGCCACGTTCGCGGGCGAGCAAAAACGGAACCGCATGCAGCCGATTGGCGATCTGCGCCACCGTGAGATCGTGTTGGCGCGCCTGCGCCGCACGGTGAAAAGACGAGAGGCCAGCGAGCGCCGCTGCTGTCATCCATCCGAAAGCACGCCTAGCCGGCATGCGGCCACCCATCACCTGCCCCTCCGTAGTCGAACACTGTTCGGACCGGGTTGATTCGCCCGTGGTGTGACTCACTTCTTCTCAGGCGACCCCGCTTTGACGAGTATAGCGCCGGCACGCGCACGACGGCCTGAGGCCGCGGCACGCCTCCCCGCCCGCCCCGGCGCCCGGATGTTCCGTCTGGCGATACACTGTCGGGCTCTGCCCAACGGAAGGAATCCGCCATGATCAGGTTCTGGTACAACCTCGCACCCAATCCGATGAAGGTCGCGCTGCTGCTCGAGGAACTGGGTGTGGCCTATGAAGCGATTCCCGTCGACACTCGAAAGGGCGAGCAGCACACGGCCGACTTCAAGGCGATCAACCCGAATGCCAAGGTTCCGGCGATCGACGACTCAGGGACGGTGGTCTTCGACAGTAACGCGATCCTGCTCTGGCTCGCCGATAAACACGGGCGCTTCGTGAACCGTGATCTGGCATCGGCCGAGCGCGCGCAGACACTGTCCTGGCTCATGTTCATCGCAAGTGGGGTGGGCCCGTATTCTGGCCAAGCGGTTCATTTTCGGACCGCCGCACCCGAGCCCAAGGAATACGCGCTCAACCGCTATGATTTCGAGGCCCATCGCCATTGGGGAATCCTCAACGACCATCTCGCCTCACGAACCTGGATCGTCGGTAACGACTATGGCATTGTCGACATGGCGTTCTGGGGCTGGGCCCGCATGGTGCCGTTCGTGCTCGATGACAAGGAGGCCTGGTCGCGCTACCCGCATCTGAAGCGTCTGCTCGACGCGATCAATGCGCGTCCCGCTGCCGCCCGGGTCGAGGAGCTCCGCAAGCGCCACAGCTTCAAGACCGACATGGACGACGCCGCGCGCCGGGCCATGTTCCCCCAAAACGAGCGGCTTACCAAACGCTGAGCAGAATGCGGTCGGGCACTGGCCTGCCCGGTGCCATGTCAAGGGATCCCACCATGAATTCACGTCCGCTGATCGTTGGCCTCGGTGGCACGATACGCGAGGGTTCAACCGCCGAGCGGGCGCTGCGGGCTGCGCTCGCCCGCGCTGCGCATCTGGGTTGTGACACCGCATTGTTCGCAGGCGGGGCCCTGCCTGCAGAGATCTACGACCCCAGCAGCCCCGAACGCAGCGATCAGGCGCGGTCAATGGTTGATGCCCTACGACGAGCTGACGGCGTGATCATCGCAACACCGGCCTACCACGGGAGCGTGTCGGGACTGGTTAAAAACGCCATCGATTTCATCGAAGATCTGCGAGGCGATGAGCGGGTGTATCTGCAGGATCGGGCGGTGGGGACCATTGTGTGCGCTGACGGCCCCCAGGCCATGGGCGCAACGGTTGCGGCGTTGCGCGCTATCGTGCATTCACTGCGCGGATGGCCAACCCCCTATGCCGCCACCATCAATTCGCGCCAGCGTCCGTTTGGTCAGGATGGACAGCCCTCCGACCCCGCCGCGGTACAGGCCTGCGAGGCGGTGGCCGATGACGTGGTGCGCTTTGCACGGCGGGGCGCGCCGGCGCAGTAAAGCGCCTCAGCGGCCGCCGGCCAGACCAGGGGGCAACCGGACCGCGCACAGTTTCCAGTCAAGCCATCCCCGCCGCTCAAACACCAGTCCAAATTCGCTCGACGGGGCGGCTGATGCCGGTGCTGCCGGGTCGGCGCGAGAGACCCACACAATCATCCGGTCCGCCGAGGCGCGCTCCGGCCGCCATTTGAATCGTGCGGGTTCGGGGGCGCCGCCACCCTGCGCCGTACCGGGCGCTGACGCCCCACCCGGCGCAGAGCCAGGCGTGGACGCCCCACCCTGCGTAGCGCCTGGCCCAGGCGCAGCCCCACCGCGCTGTGTACCGCCCCCGCTTCGCGCGGCGCCGCCCCCCTGTGCGTCACCGCCTGCCCCAGGCGCAGCCCCGCGATCACGCTCGCTTGCCGAGCGACCCGGCAAAACAAGCTGCCCATCACGAATCGCGCGAATGAAAAACTCGGGTCGGACCATGACCTCGACCAGCTTGTCGACCAGCGCTGTCGCGAGGACCGCTCCCAGCGTCGCCCCGGTCCGGCCGGCCTCGCCCAGCCCCGACGCCCCGTCGCGCAAACGCCCGACCAGAGCCGAGTTGATCTCGCCCTTGAGACTCTCCCGCAGACGGGGATAGTCGATCACGTCGCTCAGCGCCTGAGCGTCGTTACGCTCGGCCGCCGCCCTGGCCTGCTTCAACACCCACCAGGGCGAGAACCACCAGGCGCCCACAGCCAGGCTTGCAGCGACTACTAGCACCACGATGAGGGCGCGCGCTTTCATCGGCTGCGCTCCGTGAACTCGGACGCAATACGTTTCATTGGGCCACCCCCATCCGCTCGGCCATCCGCGCCCGCCAGCGTTCATGCGGTTCAAATCCGGGCAGCGAACGGGCATGCGCCTCGAGTGTGCTCATCAGTGCCTCGTCACCCAGCGTGAGGTCAACCTGCTCGCGCATCGGCTGCGTGACATACCACGGCAGGTTGAAATACACCTCGATCCGGTTGCCTTCGGGGTCGCGCCCATAGACCGAGACCGCATTGCCGTGCGTAATCGGAATCAACTCACGCGCACCGGCAGCGAGCAGCCGCTGGTAGGCGGCCTTGAGCGTGGCGAGACTATCGCACCGAAAGGAAATCTGATTGATCGGATTGAACCCCGACTCAGCTGGACGGCCAGTGGCGAGCACCAGCTGGTGGTGCTCGTCGGGGTCGCGACTGAGAAAGACCAGATCGAACGGGCCGTTCGGGCCAGTGAGCTGGCCCCGATCGGTCACAGTGAACTCGAGCACCTCGGTATAGAAGCGCTCCATGTTGGCAATGTCGGTGACGAACATGCCGAAGTGCGCAAAGGTGAGACCAGGCCTGCTCATACAGATAGCTCCTTGGGTGGGCGCCTGCCGGATTCCGGAAGTCGTTTGACAGCAGGCCCGGGATGCACTTTACTCCGCGGCTGGCTGCGGCGGCAGCCCCTTCAACGGCTGTGCGATACGACATCGTCGGCCACTGTCCATCAGGGAGATTGAATTGAAACTCGCCAGCTTCGTCCGCAACGGACAGAACAGTTACGGTGCAGTCGTCGGCGACGGCATTGTCGACCTCGGTGCGCTGCTCGGCAAGCGCTACGCCGATCTGAAGGCTCTGCTCGCGGCCGACGCGCTCGCCGAGGCGGCCCGGGCGATTGCAGGCCGCCAGGCCGACTGCGCGCTCGCTTCGGTGCAGATGCTGCCGGTCATTCCCAATCCCGGCAAAATCTGGTGCTGCGGTCTGAACTACGCCGACCATGTGCGCGAGACCCAGCGCGACTTCACCGAGCAGCCCACGTTTTTCCAGCGCTACGCCGACTCCCAGGTGGGTCACAACCAGCCGCTGCTGCGTCCGCGCGAATCCATCCAGCTCGACTATGAAGCCGAGATTGCCGTCATCATCGGCAAGCCCGGCCGCCGGATCAGCCGCGAGCAGGCGGGCGCGCACGTGGCGGGCTATGCCTGCTACAACGACGGAAGCGTCCGCGACTGGCAGCGCCACACCTCGCAGTTCGCACCGGGTAAGAATTTTTACCGCACCGGCGGTTTCGGCCCCTGGATGGTCACCGCTGACGAGATCCCGTTCGGCACGCTCATGACGCTCAGCGCCCGTCTGAACGGCCAGGAAATGCAGCGCGCCACCACGGACATGATGCTGCACGACATTGCGCGTCAGATCGCCTATGTGTCCACCGTGGCACCGCTCGAAGCCGGCGACGTGATCGTGACCGGCACCCCAGGCGGTGTGGGCGCGCGCCGCACGCCCCCCGTTTGGATGAGGGACGGTGATGTGATCGAAATTGAAATTGATCGCGTCGGAGTCCTGCGCAACACCATCGCGGTCGACTGACCGTCCTCGCGCGGGCGGGCCGCTGATCGCCCGCGCATCCCCTCGCCCACGCTGTCCCGGACCCAGGCACTGCCACGGGGCCCCGGGGCAGCCACCGACTGCCCACCATCATGGCCATTTACGCTGCGACGATTTTCGTCAGCGCCTTCATCCTGTTTCTGGTTCAACCCCTGATGGCCAAGCAGATCCTGCCGTGGTTCGGCGGATCGGCTGCAGTCTGGACCACCTGTATGGTGTTTTTTCAGGTGGCGCTGCTGGTGGGCTATGCCTACGCCGACGCGAGCATTCGCTGGTTCAAGCCCCGCACACAGGTGATCGTGCACGGCGCGCTGGTGGTCCTCAGTCTTGCAGCACTACCCATCATTCCCGATGCAGCCTGGAAACCGTTGGGGGACGAAGACCCCACCTGGCAGATTCTCGGCCTGCTGATCGCCACCATCGGTATGCCTTACCTGCTGCTTTCAACCACCGGTCCGCTGGTTCAGGCCTGGTTTGCGCGCAGCTTCCCGGATGGCACGGTCTACCGACTGTTCGCGTTATCCAACTTTGCCTCGCTCCTCGCGCTGGTGGGCTACCCGTTCCTGTTCGAGCCCTGGATTCCGACTCGCACCCAGACCTGGATCTGGAGTGGCGCTTATGGGCTCTTTGCCATTCTGGTGGTGGCGGCTGCGCTTCAATCGCTGCGACCCTCCGCGCGCTCCGGTGCCGCCACCGCACAACCCGACGGGCTGCCCGAAAAGGCCGGATCGAACGCAGACGCCGGCGCCCCGGCCTCCGCACCCGGGCAGATGCGGGCCGATGAGGGCTCGCCCCCAAGCGCTGCTCACCAGCTGTCGTGGCTCATCTTCTCGGCCCTCGGCTCCTACCTGCTGCTCGGCATCTCGAACCACATCACCATCAATGTCGCATCCATCCCATTTCTCTGGCTGCTGCCGCTCACGCTTTATCTGATCACCTTCATCCTCTGCTTCGAGGGCCGGGGCTGGTATAGCCGCCGCATGTTCGCGCTACCGCTCTTCGCGCTACTCGCCGCCATGGCGTGGGGGTTGCACGCCGAGGGGGAGGTACTGCCCATCCTCATCGAAATTCCGCTCTACTCGGCAGGACTCTTCGTCTGCTGCATGTTTGCCCACGGCGAACTCGCCGCGATGCGGCCGGCACCCCGCTGGCTCACGCGCTTCTATCTGATGCTGTCGCTCGGCGGCGCGATCGGAGGACTCCTGGTCGGCATCGTGGCACCCAAACTCTTCAGCGGCTACTGGGAAGTGGGCATCGGCCTGATCGCAACTGCACTGGCTGCGCTCTGGATCGTTCGGCAGGCTGCGATGGCGCTCCGCCTCACCGCGGTGGCGGTGGTGGGCGTTTGTACCGTGTATGTTTGGCTGTATGTCGATTCCATGGTGTCGGATGCGCGACTCATGTCGCGTAACTTCTATGGATCGCTACGCGTGAAAGATGAAGGATCGACCACCGACCGCGATGCCTCACGCAATCTGCTGCATGGCGTGATCCTGCATGGCAAGCAGTTCCTCGCCCCCGCGCGCCAGAATGAGCTCACCACCTATTACGGGCCGACCTCAGGCGTGGGCCGCGCCATCACCCTGCGGCAGCGGCAGGGCCCGGTCAAGGTCGGCGTGATCGGTCTGGGTACTGGCACGCTGGCGGCCTGGGGACGACCGGGAGATACCTTCCGCTTCTATGAGCTCGACCCCGATGTGATCGAGGTCGCGAAGACCCACTACAGCTTTCTTCGCGATTCGAAAGCCAGCATCGAAACGGTGACCGGCGACGCGCGCCTGCAGCTTGAGCGCGAACCCGTACAAGGCTTTGATGTGCTGGTGATCGATGCGTTCTCGAGTGATTCAATCCCCGTGCATCTGATCACCCGCGAGGCGCTGGCGGCCTACCTTCGGCAGTTGAAGCCGCAGGGAATCGTGGCCTTTCATGTGACCAACCGATTCCTGAAGCTTGCCCCGGTGGTTGCCGATCTCGCACGCGAAGCTGGCCTCCATGCCGTACGCGTGTTCGACCGTCCGGAGGGCGATGCGCCCTTCAACAATACCGATTGGGTGCTGGTGTCTCGCAATCCGGCGCTCGACCGCGAGCCGGCGCTTCAAGGCGCCACCACCGCGTTCGAAACGATTCCCGGTCTACGACCCTGGACCGACGACTATTCCGCGCTCTTCAGGGTCTTGAAATAACCGAACTGAGTCGCCCGCTTCGCGACTGGCCGGCGATCACCGACCCGTCGCGCGAAACGATCGCACAGAAAACCCGAACCGCCCTCAGATTGTGACCACCCGGCGGCGACGCGTGTTCCAGGCGAGGAGCGCCACCACGACGATCAGCGCGGGCACCAGGAGCAGGTTCACCAGTCGGGTGTTCCGCTGGAGCGACTCACTCTCGGCCCGCAGCTCGCGACGCACCTCTTTCAGTTCGCGACGGGCTTCGGCGCTTTTCTTACGGAACTCATCCAGCTCGGTCTGCTGCTCGGCGGTGAGCGTACTGGTGCTGGCGTTGGGCCCACGCGCCTTTTGAAGTTCCTGCAATTTCTGCTGGGTTTTCTGCAGGTTTTCCTCGAGCTCAGCGATCCTGCCGATGTAGTCCTGGGCTGCGCGCGCCTCCATCTCGTTGATGAGCGTAAACGGCCGCGACACCACCGCGCGAGCGCGCGCCCGGATGAGGTCGGTGGCACCCGCCATCTGATCAATGACCGCCTGCGCGAACGCGAGGTTACCGTTGGCGGGCACCACGATCCGCCGGCCGAACACCTCGCCAATCTGTACCGCTGCGCCGTCTTGGACGAAGTCGCTGTCTCCCACCAGCACCACCGCGCCCTCACCGGTGGCTTCCTTCAGACGCTGCTCGGGACCGTCTTTGATGCCCTCGGGATAAGCGGTCGGAAACTTACCCAGCAGCTTGATTGCGATCGCCTGCTCGGCGCCGCTCGGCTTGAAGCCACGAACCGATTTTTCGCCCGGCTCGGCTGCAATGGCCGACTCGATCATCATGGAGACCTGGGACGAGCGCAGCAACACACTCTGCGTGAGCCCTGACACGGGCTTGCCGCCAAATGCGCCGGTGAACGCAAAGAGCAGCCGCCCGACGCCCTGGGTGGCGACCTCATCCGGGTTCATCGCTTCATCCTGCAGCGTGAGCACTGCCGGCATGGCACGGGGCCCCGCGCCTGACAGATAGCGCAGGTCGGCGAGCACCTTGTCGTCCTTGTACTCGATCCCCCAGGCTTTCAAAAGGGGCTCAAGAGATGACGAGGTGCCACCGGGCGAGCCCATCATCGGCCCAAGCGGGTCGAAATAAGCCTTCGGATCAAGGAAAGCGATCAGGCGGCCACCGCGCAGCACGAACTGATCCAGCGCAAACAGCGCCGGCTCGGAAATGCCACGCGGATGGATCACCAGCAGCGTCTTGATCTCGGCGTCGATCGCTTTGGCGTCGAAACCGATTTGCTTGATCTCGAAATCCCGCTCGAGTTCGTTGATGAATGCCCACTTTTCCGAGGGCGGCATCCCCATCTGCGGCATGCCTCGCGAACCAAACGCGGGTAGCGGCGTCATGAGACCGATGACCGGTTTGGTCTTGGCCCCGGCACGCGCCACCGCACGGACGATGTCGTATTCGAGCAGACGCTCACGATCCAGGTTGAGCTCGGACAACGTGACACGTTTTTCGCCCTCGCCGATTGCAAGGCCCAGGTAGAAACGTTCGCCCGAGGGCAAGGTTTGCGGCTCGATGCCGTCGAGCAGGGCAGCGTCCTCGGCATCGGAGTCAGGCGCCGGGTCCAGCCGCTCGACAATGAGCTTGCCGTCCGACTCTGCGCGCATCCGCCGCAGGAGGTCTTCCACCCGACGAGAGAAGGCGCGAAGCGGCATGGGAACCGCAGCCTCGTCGGCCGACACATAGAGCTTGACCTTGACCGGGGTTTCGATGCGGTTCAGCACCGACTTGCTGCCCTCGGAGAGCGTGTTGATCCGCCCCTGGGTGAGATCCATCCGGATGCTGACCGGCACGATCACAAGGTTAAGCCCGACCAGCGCAATGGCCACGATCAGGACCGCCGCCGGTGAGCTGACGGCCGCGCGCTGGCGGCTGATCACCGCCGCGGTGGCAAACAGCGCAAGCGCCGCCATCGAGCCGAAATAGACCACGTCGCGCAGATCGATCAGGCCCTTCTGGAAACCGTCAAACCGGGTGATGACCGACATGGAGGCAATCACCTCCATCAGTCTCACCCCGCCCCAGCGGGCAAGCAGATCGACCACCGGCTGCGAGCCGGCAAGCGCGAGTAGCAGGCACAGGATGAGCGACAGCACAAAAGCCACCGCCTGATTGCGGGTGAGCGCCGAACAGAACGAGGCAATCGCCAGATAAACGCCCGCGACCAGAAACGCGCCCACATAGCCCGATGCGATCACACCGTTGTCGGGATCGCCCAGCCAGTTGACGGTCACGATGAGCGGGAAGGTGCCCGCAATCGCCACCCCGATGAAGAGCCAGGCGGCAACGAACTTTCCGACAATCGCCTGCCAGGGAGCGATGGGCAGGGTCATGAGCAGTTCAAGCGTGCCCAGCCGCTGCTCGTCGGACCACAGGCGCATCCCGATCGCCGGGACGATGAACAGGAACAGCCAGGGCAGCCAGGCAAAAAACGCTGTGAGCGAGGCCTCGCCGCGCTCGAAGAAGCCGCCGAATGAAAAGGTGAAGAAACTGGTGAGGAGCAGGAACACCACCAGGAACACATAGGCAACCGGCGTGGCCCAGTAGGCCGAAAATTCGCGCCGGACAATGGCTGAGAACGGGGAACTCACGATGCGACCCTCTCGTCATGACTGGGAGCGGCTTGCGAGGCCGATGGCGCTGCCGAGCCCGCCTCGGGCTCGAGATCGGAGCGGGTCACCGAACGGAAAAAATCGTCCAGGCGGCCGCTAGGGACACGGGCACGCAGTTCAGCGGGCGTGCCGTCGGCCACGATCCGGCCGCGGTCGATCACAATCGCCCGCGTGCAGACCTCGTCAACCTCTTCCAGGATATGGGTCGAGAACAGCACCGCCCGTGAACGCGACATGTCGCGGATCAAGGCGCGCATTTCATGCTTCTGATTGGGATCCAGTCCGTCGGTGGGCTCGTCGAGAATGAGCACTTCGGGATCGTGAATCAGCGCCTGTGCCAGGCAGGTGCGCTGACGAAACCCTTTGGAAAGGGTCTCGATGCCCTGCCCCAGCACGTTCTCAAGATGGCACTGGGCCACCACCCGCCGGATCGCATCGCGTTCGGCCTTGCCCTGCAAGCCGCGCACGCGGGCAGCAAACTCCAGGAAGCCCAGCACGGTCATATCGGGCCAGGAAGGCGCCGATTCGGGCAGATAGCCGATCCGGCGCTTCACCTCGAGCGGCTGGTCGGCGATGCTAAAGCCGCATACCCGGACCCGGCCCGAAGTGGGCGCGAGAAAGCCTGTGATCATTCGCATGGTGGTCGACTTGCCTGCCCCGTTGGGGCCCAGGAAGCCGAGCACTTCGCCCTTGCTGACACTGAACGACACGTCGTCAACGGCCTTTTTGGCGCCGAAGCGGCGTGTCAGATTTTCAACCTCAATCATGGATCCCCCGGTCAGGTGCCGGCGTATGAGCCGCCGGTCGAGGCGCGATATTGAGGCAAAAACAGGAATTTCAAGCGGGAGACCCCGGTTCGCGCCCGGGAGAATCGGTGTTCTACGCGTCAGGCCGGGCCAGCATACGAGCCAGACTCGCCACATCCGGACACTGCTCGAGCGAATCCACCTGACCGATCAGTGCCTCACCCGCGGCAACCGACATGCCGCCGATCGCCCAGCATTTCTTGAACTTGGCGAGATGCCGCTCGCGGCTGAGCGGATGATCGGGATGACCGATCGGCGTCTCGATCCGGCGCTCCCAACGCCGGCCATCGCGCAGCCCGATCACGAAGTGTTGGGGCCAGAGCGCATTGACATCAGGGTTGTCATCGAGACTGACCGATATCCGGGCCGCCAGTGCATGCACCGCCGGATCACGCAGCCGGCCCGCCGCAAACGCCTCGGGCCCGCAAGTGCCATCGATCAGCGTGATGGCACTGACATAAGGGATGCACAGACGCGCGTAGTTGGGCGCCGGATCGGCGATATCCGGGCGTCCCACCAGCCGGTGGGTAAGCGGCGGCACGCTCGCCGACATCGACTGCACATCGTCGGGCCCGAAGCCGAGCTCAGCACGCGCCTGCTGAATCGCATCGACCGCTGCGTGGGTCAGCCGCCCGCTCGGAAACGGCTTGTGCGAGAGCCGCGTGATTTGCCACTCACGCCCCAGACGGGGCCACCAGCCCGCGATGTCATGCTCGGTTTCGAATAGCTTGTAGTAACCATACATGCCGGTGAGCACCTGCTGCGGCCCGGTGAGCCCCGCCATGGCCAGATCAATAGACGAGAGCCCGGCGCGGCCATTGAACCCCACCTGAAGGCCCAGCAGGAGCGACCCCTCGACATGCGCCTGCATCGTCCCCGAAGTTTGTCCGTATTGAATTCCGAAGGCGTGCATCATGGTATCGGCGCTCAGGCCTTCCATCGAGCCGAGCCCCGCCACCACACCAAAACCACCGCAGGTGGCCGGCCGGAAAAATTTCATTACTGATTTCGACGCCGCACCGATCATGGCGGCGATCTCCACACCCAATGACAGTGCAAGGAGCAGATCGGTTCCGCTCACCGGGCGGCCCGCCGCCGAACGCCGCTCGGCATGCGCGAGCAGCGCCGGAATCAGGGTGGCCATGGGGTGCACGACCGCGGGCTCGTGCACACAGTCCCATTCCAGCGCATGAATCTGATAACCGTTGGCAAGCGCGGCCTGCGGCGCGGGCAGACGTCGATCGGTTCCCCAGACGGTGGCCTGCGCGCCCTCGCCCCATCCACCCGCTGCACCCACCAGCGCGTCGACTTTCGGACCAGTTCCCCCTGCAATGCCGCATCCCAGGGTGTCAAGCAGAAACGTCTTGGCGCATTCCACCGCACGTGGGCTAAGGTCGGTAAAGCGCGCCCGGGCCACCAACTCGGCAAGATCACGAGTGGGATTGAAATCGGGCGACGAAAATCGGTCGCTCATGGGAGACTCCTGAAAAAGGGTTTGATGATGCCGCAGTGTCCGGTCGCGCTTCGTTCAACCTTCGATTAACCATTCCAATAGGCCGACTGCAAGCACGCCATGACAGACATCCCTGCGCCCGCCATGCCAACCGAGCCCCTCACCGTCGGACTGATCGCCTTGGCGCGAATCCGCATCGCTTATGCCGAGCGGCCCGGCACGCAGCCACCCATCGTCTTCATTCACCCCAACCGCACCTCCAACCGCGTGTGGGACTTCGTGGTGCGCGCAAGCCGCCTGCCCAACCGAATGCTGTTGCCGGCACTGCGCGGCCACGGCGACACCGACTGGCCCCAGACAGGCTATCGGCTGGAAGATCACCGTGACGACCTGATCGCCTTCATTTCCGCAATGTGTGAGGGGCCTGCCGTTCTGGTGGGACAGGCCACCGGCGCGACGCTCGCGCTCATGATCGCCAGCCGCATCCCCGAGCAGATCCGCGCCGTCGTGGCTGCGCAGCCGGCTATCGGTATTGCCGGCGCGGTGAACTCGCTGGTGCGTGATCAGGTGCTCGCCCAGCAGCGGCTTGCCAGTCGCGCGGCCGCGCAAGCGGCGCTGCCTTTTGCCGAGCGCTGGCGCCCCGAGGTGGTGGAGCACACGCTTGATCACATGCTCGCCGCCGATCCGACCGGCGGATTCACCTGGCGCTATCACGGGCCAGGCGTCTGCGATACCGAGGCCGAGCTGATGCGTGACCTCGAGGGCGACATCACCTGGAGCGGACCCACGCTGGTGTTCGGTGGCGCGGCGTCCACGGTATTGCCGGTGGACATGGCCGCCCGCGTGGCGGCGCGACTGCCCGGGGCACAGCTCACCAGCCTGGCCGCGGCCAATCACCGGCTGAGCCAGGACAACCCTGAGGGATTTGCCGGGCTCCTCGACGGATTTGTCGAGTCGCTCGATCGCTGAAGCACCCCCCCAGCCCATCATGTCGAGGCCGTCAGACCCGGCGCCAGGCCGAGCCGTCGGTAAATGAGGCGCATCACCGAGGGCAGCAGAAAGAGCTGCAGCTGGCCGAGCACGAGCAGCAGCTGAAGTGACGCATCAACCTGGCCGATCAGGAGCCCGAGCAGCAACGCCATATTGCGAAGCCCGTTAACCAATGCCACGCTCCCAGCAATTCGCGCACCCAACCGGTAAAACGCAAGCCACCCCAGCGCCTGAAGCGTAAGACTCAACCCCGCCGTCACCACAAAGGCTTCAACCACCACCGCCGGCTCGGCCATGATGAGCGAAGCCAGGCCATCCGTAACGCCGATCGCCACCGTCACCATGAGGACCACGGCGCCGAGATCAAGCACTGGTGCATGACGCTCCACGCGCTCGAGTGGCACAAAGAAGCGGATCAGCACCGCACCGCCCATCGCTGTTCCCACCACCGCGAGCAGTTCCAGCGCAAGGCGAGCAGGTTCCAGACCAGGCAGCCCGGCGAGCGAGGCATAGAACGGCAGCGTGAGGATGCCCACCGCCGTGGCAGGCAGCACCGATAGCGACAACAGCTCATTGTCGGTCCCAAGGAACACGCAGTAAGGCCCCACCGAAATGATGGGTGGCGTGGCGGCAATGAGCGCGCACGCGAGCGCCGCCGCCGGCGACAGCACGCCGATCCGGGTGAGTGCAATCACCATCGCCGGGATCACCAACGTGGTGAACAGAACGATGGCAACTGGAATCAGCGGCCGACGGATCCAGCCAAGCAGCAGTCGGCGATCCAGCCGCAGCGCGGTAAGAAACATGGCGCCCATGGAGGCAAAGATCACCAGTGGCGCCAGCAGCCGCGCCAGATCCTGGACCAGGAGACCCGTAAGCACGCTCACCGCCATGAAGAGCGT
>JAGWXN010000042.1 GCA_018969885.1 Betaproteobacteria bacterium
CCTTCGAGACCCTTGGCGGGGTGGCCTGTGTGCTGGAAAAACGTGTCGACCTGCAGTGCGAAGTATCGGTACTGCTTGCGCGTGGCTTCGATGGCCGGTGTGTGGTGTGGCCGGTCGCGCGCAATGTGCATCGCGAGGGCATTCTGTTTACCTCCACGGTGCCCGCTGAGGTGCCGTCCGGGGTGGTTGCGCGGGTGATCGACGATGCCCAGGCAATTGCGAAGCGCATGAGCTATGTGGGCGTACTCTGCATCGAGTTCTTTGTGTTGCAGGATGGTTCGGTCTGCGTCAATGAAATGGCGCCGCGGCCCCACAACTCGGGCCATTGGACACTCGATGCCAGCCTCACCAGCCAGTTCGAACAGCAGGCTCGGGTGCTGGCGGGATTACCACTGGGTGATACACGCGCGCTCGCACCTGCGGTCATGCTCAACCTTCTTGGCGATCTGTGGTTCACGCAGCCCAACTCGCCGGACAGCGCGCGCGAGCCCGACTGGGCACGGGTGTTGGGCGAGTTGCCGGGGGCAAAGCTGCATCTCTATGGCAAGGCGCAGGCACGGCCGGGACGCAAGATGGGGCACCTGACTCTGGTGGCCGATGACGCGGTGTCGGCCCGCGCCGCCTGTGGTCGAGCGATCGAACTCCTCGGGATGCGCGCGTGAAGGACGGCGGGGCTGACCGCCCGGTCGATCGCGGGGCCGATCGTGAGGCCTTCCGCGAGACTGATCGGGCTCGGGCCGGCGGGCCGATCCTGCGCGCTGATCCCGAGTCGATCGCGCGCGCCGCCGACGCATTGATCGCAGGTCGGCTGGTTGCCTTCCCGACTGAAACCGTCTACGGGCTGGGCGGCGACGCCGGTAATCCGGAGGCGGTGGCGCAGATCTATCAGGTCAAGGGTCGACCGCCTGACCATCCGCTGATCGTGCATGTGCTTGACAGCCAAGCCGCTCGACGATGGGCCTATTGGACACCGGAGGCCGAGCGCCTGGCGGGTGCCTTCTGGCCGGGGCCACTGACGCTTATTCTTAATCGGCTGCCGAATGCCTGCGACGCTGCCTGCGGCGGCCAGCGCACGATCGGCCTGCGTGCGCCGGCTCATCCTGTATCGGTGGCGTTGCTCAATGCGTTCGCGGCGCGCGGCGGGTCGGCGATCGCTGCGCCCTCGGCCAACCGGTTCGGCCGCGTGAGCCCCACCCGTGCACAGCATGTTCTGGACGACCTCGGCCTCGATGCGCCGCTCATCCTCGACGGCGGTGACTGTGCGGTCGGCCTGGAGTCGACCATCGTTGATCTTTCGAGTGATGCGCCCGCGCTTCTAAGGCCGGGCGGCCTGAGTCGGTCCGAGATTGAGCGGGTGCTGGCTGTGGCGCTGGCATCCCCGGATCGGGCTCGCCCAAAGGTGTCGGGCGCGCTGGCCGCCCACTATGCACCGCGAACATCGCTCGAGGTGTTGGCGGCCTCGACGATTGAGCAGCGCCTGGAGGCGCTTGCCCGCGCTGGGCGCACGGCCGCCGTCTGGTCGCGAAGAAAGCCTCGCGCGCCCTGTGCGGTCTGGCTTGAGCAGCCCGCGGAGCCGAGCGTAGCGGGTCAACAGCTCTATGCGGCGCTTCGCGACCTCGATCGTGCCGGTGCGAACTGCCTGCTTATCGAGTCTGCGCCGTCGGACGAGGCCTGGCAGGCGATCGACGACCGCCTGGGGCGGGCGGCGGTCGGTTCGGGCTCCGACGCTGATCGCTTGTCTCACCCGTCGTCGGATTGAACCTCAGGCCTGGCGCTGCCTGCTTCAGGCTGGGCGACAGACTGACCGATACCGGATTGACTGCAGCCAGGGTCCGCAATGCGGCGGGCAGCGCACTCAGTTGTGCCGCGGCATGGCGCCGCATTGCCTCAATCGACGGGGCGGGTCTTAGCCTGCGACCGTCTCGCATCACGGGCCACATGAGCGCCTGCCAGGCCATGCCGGGCAGGGCGGTGGCTGGGCTCGGGGCGGCGTGGGCGCCGCCCGTGAGCGCACAGGCGCCAGCGCTCCCGGAGGGCGCCGGCTCGTCGGCGAGCGTGATCAGGTCGGAGGCGATCAGCCCGCGTCCGTCATAGCGCCGCCAGACCTGCTTGCGGCCGGGCAGGGTGGCTTTTCCCGGCGAGCGCTTGCTGCACGGCCGACCCTCGTATTCAACCAGCTTGTAGGCCAGGTCTAGGGCGGGGGCATCGGACGAGGTGCTGAGTGCGGTGCCTACACAGAAGGCGTCGATCGGTGCCCGGACCGCGCGGAGCGCTGCCACACGCCATTCATCGAGATCACCGCTCACCAGGATCTTGACCTGCGAGAGGCCTGCCGAATCGAGAATTCGCCGGACCCGATGGCTGTGCCGTGCGAGGTCGCCGCTATCGATTCGCACCGCCTGCAGCGCAATCCCTTGACGCGCGAGTTCGTGCGCTGCGGCGACCGCACGATGTGCGCCCTGTTCCGTGTCATAGGTGTCGATTACGAAAGCGGTGTGGCCAGGATTGGCGTGACCAAAATGCTCGAACGCAATCGCCTCGGCCTCATGGGCGAGCACAAACGAATGCGCCATTGTTCCCGCAAGCGGAAGCCCGTCACGCATGCCCGCAAGCACATTGGCCGTGGCGTCGAAACCGGCGATGACCGACGCGCGGGCAGCAATCATCGCGGCATCTGCACCATGTGCGCGACGCATACCGAATTCGATCAGTGGTGCGCCGCCTGCGGCGATCACGCAGCGCGCTGCTTTGGTTGCGATCAGGCTGTGCGCATGGATCAGATTCAGGATCCGACTTTCCACCAGCTGCGCCTGCCCAATCGGGGCGGTCACGCGCAATAGGGGTTCGCCCGGGAAAAGAATCGTCCCTTCTGGAACGGCGCTGACCTCGCCGGTGAAGCGCCAGCCACGAAGCATGGTGATCAGGTCCGGCCTGAAGCGGCCCGTGCTCGCGAGCCAGTCGAGTTCATGTGACTGAAAGCGCAGCGACTCGAGCCACTCGAGGGCGGGCTCGAGTCCGGCCGCCATCAGGAAACCGCGACGGCTGGGGAGCCTGCGGCAGAACAGCTCGAAGCTTGCCTCGCCGTTCATGTCGGCGGCGTGATAGGCCTGGAGCATCGTGAACTGATAGAGGTCAGCGAGCAGGGCGCTATGCGCAGCCTCGGAGACGGGGCGGACGAACGAATCGGGTGAATTCATGGATCGGCTTTACGGTGGAAGCGCGATTGCACCCGCTGGGTCGTTGTTCGTCTTGACCCGAAGCAGACGCAGCGCGATTGGGGCCGATGTCCGCTTGCTGAACTTGATCTCGCGCAGAAGGCAGGCGGGCCGCGCGATAATGGAGCTTTAATTGTCCAGGGTAGATTCTTCGATGCGAGTCATTTCCCGTCTCGGCGATCTCAAGGCGATGGTTGGCGAGGAACTTGCCGTGAGCAATTGGTTCGTGGTCGACCAGCCGCGCATCGATCAATTTGCCGATGCCACGGGCGACCATCAATGGATTCATATCGATCCGGAGCGCGCTGCATCGGGACCCTTCGGTGCCACCATTGCGCACGGCTTTCTCACGCTCTCCATGCTGCCGCTTTTCATTCAGGATGCGCTGCGGTTTGAGGATGTTCGCATGAGCGTGAACTACGGTCTCAATCGCGTTCGCTTTACATCGCCCGTTCCGGTAGGAAGCGAGCTCCGGGCGCGGTTTCGCCTGGTCGGTATTGAAGAGGTGGCAAATCAAGGCCTGCAGGTGACGATGGAGGCCACCATTGAGCGCAAGGGCTCAGACAAACCGGTGTGCGTGGCCGAAACAATCAGTCGCCGCTATGTCTGAAAGCGCCGATCGGCTTTTTCTACTCATGCAGCGTCTGCTTCCCAAGCAGGCGCTCACCGAGATAATCGGCTGGCTGGCGGCGCGTGAAGCGGGTGCGCTCACGCGCTTTGCCATTCGCCGGTTTATTTCCCGCTATCGGGTGGATATGGCCGAAGCGGCTGCCCCTGAGCCTTCGGCCTATCCGAGCTTCAACGCGTTCTTCACGCGACCGCTGCGCGACGGGGTACGGCCGCTTGCGCACGCTCCCTGGATTTGTCCGGTCGATGGGGCCGTCAGCCAGTGTGGGCCGGTCCGAAACGGCTCGCTCGTTCAGGCGAAGGGTCATGCCTACACCGTCACCGAGTTGTTGGGTGGCGATCAGGTGCTCGCACAGACCTTCAGCGATGGAGCGTTCGCAACGCTCTACCTCAGCCCGCGCGACTATCACCGAATCCACATGCCAGCCGCTGGCCAGTTACGCTCGATGCGACATGTGCCAGGCGCGCTCTACTCGGTCAACCCGGTGACGGCACGCGGCATCCCTGGGCTCTTTGCGCGTAACGAACGCGTGGTCTGTGAGTTCGAGGGCGCTCACGCCATGCCCTTCGTCATGGTGCTGGTGGGCGCCACGATCGTGGGTAGCATGGCAACGGTCTGGCACGGGGTGGTCAATCCCCCGCGCCCGGGTGCGATCAGGCGCTGGGACTACACCGACGCGCAGGTGAACCTCGGGCAGGGCGACGAGATGGGTCGTTTCCTGTTGGGCTCAACGGTCATCATGCTGGTTCCCAAAGCGGCTGCGTTGTCTTGGCCCGCCTGGGAGAGTGGCCGACCGGTACGGATGGGCGAGGCCTTCGCGTAAGCCGTTGGGTCGATTGGCTCAACGCTCTGGCCGGCCGTCGTGTGCCGGAATCGTCCAGGCGATCAGGAGCGCGATCAGCGATACCGCTGTGGCCACCACGAAGGTCATTTGAAAGGCCGGCTGCAGGGCCAAGGCGTCTGCGCCCGAGGTCAAGGCGGCGCGCAGTGCGGCCGCGCCGCCCGCGCGGTCTGGCCCCTCGTTGGCGGCAAGACCCAACAGCACTGCGCTCAAGAGCGCCACGCCCAGCGCCCCGCCCAGCGAGCGGAACAACCCCGCCGATGCGGTGGCGATACCCATCCGATCAGCGCTCACGCGCGCCTGCACCGTCATCAGCGTGGCCGGCATCACCATACCCATCCCCAGGCCGCACACGACCGTGCCCAGCACAAACCAGACGATTGCGTTGGGGGTGGCGATGGTGAGCACAGCGAGCCCCGCAGCGGTGACCCAGCTACCGACCAGGCGCTGTGTTCGCATGCGGCCGCCGCGCGAAATGCGCCGGCCCGCGAGGAAGGCAGCAAGGGGCGAGGACAGCGTAAACGGCAACAACAGCACGGCGATCCGGTCCAGACCGAGTCCCGATGCGGATTGAATCCAGAGCGGTAGCAGGACCGACAGCCCCATCAGGGTGAAGAACGCAAGCGCGAATAGGCTGTAGCAGCGCACCAGCACCGGATCGGTGAAGAGGACCGGAGGAAGCAGTGGCTCAGGGGCCCGGTGTTCGCGCCAGCCGCAGAGCACCAGCAGTAACGCCCCGACTGCGACCAGCAAAAGCGTGGATGGCGCGACCCAGGACACGCCCTGACCGAGACGGGTGAGCGCGATCATGAGCGCCGATAGCCCGCCCGCGAGCAGAACAGCCCCCGCATAGTCGATCGGCCGCTTGCGGGAGGTCCGCGGCAGCCCCGCGAGCACGCGTCGAGCCAGGACAAAGGCGATCACGCCAGTCGGAAGATTGATGAGGAAAATACCGCGCCAGCCGATGTGCTCGGCGATCAAGCCCCCCAGCACGGGCCCCATCACCGAGGCGGTGGCATACACGCCCGAGAACCAGCCCTGATAGCGTCCGCGACGCGCGCCGGGAGCGATATCGGCGACCACCGTCTGCACCAGCGCAATCACGGAGCCGCCACCGATGCCCTGCAGGACGCGTGCCGCGATCAGCATGGGCATTGAAGGGCTCAGCGCGCAGACCAGCGAGGCGCCGATGCCTGTGGCGAGCGCCACGGCAAGCATTGGCCAGCGACCGTGCAGATCAGAGAGCTTGCCGAAGATGGGGGCTGAGATGGTGGCCGCGACCAGGTAAGCCGCAATCACCCAGGGCATCAGATCGAGGTCACCCAGATCACGGCCTATCGAGAGCAGCGCGACCGCGACCAGGGTCTGGTCGAGCGCTGCAAGAAACATCGCGACAGCGAGCCCGCCAATGATGCGATGGATCTGCGCATCATCCAATTCCGCCGGGGGGCTGGCGGCGGCGCGCTCGCTCATGGCTCGGGCGCGCCGCTCAGCCGGGCGCGCCCGGGTTCAGAAGAACGCCTGAATGCCGGTCTGTGCGCGACCGAGAATGAGTGCGTGGATGTCGTGCGTGCCTTCGTAGGTGTTGACCACCTCGAGGTTAACGAGATGGCGCGCGACCCCGAACTCATCGCTGATGCCATTGCCACCCATCATGTCGCGCGCCATGCGCGCCACGTCGAGCGCTTTACCGCAGGAGTTGCGCTTGAGGATGGAGGTGATTTCCACCGACGCGCTGCCTTCCTCCTTCATGCGGCCCAGTCGCAGGCAGCCCTGAAGGCCGAGCGCGATCTCGGTCTGCATGTCGGCGAGCTTTTTCTGGATCAGCTGATTGGCGGCGAGTGGCCGGCCAAACTGCTTACGATCAAGCACGTATTGACGAGCGCGCACCCAGCAGTCTTCGGCGGCTCCGAGCGCCCCCCAGGCAATGCCGTAGCGCGCGCTGTTCAGGCAGGTGAACGGGCCACGCAGCCCCTCCACACCGGGTAATAACGCCGACTCATCAACCGCCACGCGGTCCATCACGATTTCGCCGGTGATCGAAGCGCGCAGGCCCACCTTGCCCTTGATCTTGGGAGCGGACAGCCCCTTCATGCCCTTCTCCAGCACAAACCCCTTGATGCGGCCGTCGAAGTCGCCGCCCTGGCACTTTGCCCAGACCACAAACACATCAGCGAATGGGCTGTTGGAGATCCACATCTTGCTGCCGGTGAGCTCGTAGCCGCCGGGCACAGCGCGCGCGCGGGTTTCCATTGAGCCGGGATCTGACCCGTGATTGGGCTCGGTAAGGCCGAAACAGCCGATGTATTCGCCAGTGGCGAGCTTGGGCAGGTAGCGCTTTCGCTGCGCCTCGGTGCCGAACTCATAGATGGGTAGCATCACGAGCGAGCTCTGCACGCTCATCATGGAGCGGTAGCCCGAATCTACCCGTTCAACCTCGCGCGCGATCAGGCCGTAGGCGACGTAGTTCAGGCCTGGGCCGCCATATTCGGCTGGGATGGTGGGCCCGAGCAATCCGATCTGGCCCATCTCGCGAAAAATCTCAGGGTCGGTGGACTCCGCCCGGAAGGCCTCCACCACCCGTGGCGCGAGCCGCTCCTGACAATAGGCGCTTGCCGCTTCGCGAACCATGCGCTCTTCGTCGGTGAGTTGTGCGTCGAGCAGGAACGGGTCCTGCCAGTTGAACTGGGCCTTGGCGCTGGACATCGGAACTCCTTGGAAAGGCGCGATTCTATCGTTGCGGGCAAAGAGCCCGTCAGGCATCCGGGATCACTGCAGTGGCTTCGATCTCGACCTTGGCCAGATCTTCTATGAGTGCCACCACCTGCACCGCGGTCATGACCGGGTAATGCACCCGACCATCGATGGTTCGCATCAGCGATTGATAGGCGTCGCCCAGCGCCTTGCCTGCGGCGAGATATTCAGCCTTGTCGGTGACATACCAGGTCATTCGCACGATGTGCTCGGGCCGCCCGCCGGCCTGCGCGAGCACCTCCAGAATGTTGGCGATGGCCTGGCGGCACTGGCCGACAAAGCCGCCATCGGCAAAACGGCACTGCGCATCCCAGCCGATCTGGCCAGCGATGGATACCAGCGTGCCGCGTGCGGCGATTCCGTTTGAATAGCCGCGCGGTCTCGCCCAAGCGGGCGGTTGAAGAATCTGCATCGGAGCCTCGGGCGCAAAGCGCGTGAGAGTGATGGGGATTTGACCTGGGTCAGACGAAATACTTTAGACTTAAAGCAAATTCCGGACAAGCCGGAACCGCCGCGCACCGGCACTGCCTGCCCCGCGGCCAAGCTCCCGACTCGAGGATATTCATGCGAATTGACGTGATTGGCGGCGGCCCCGCCGGGCTCTATTCGGCGATCCTGCTGAAGAAATCTTTTCCCGACGCGCAGATCGAGGTGGTAGAGCGAAATCGCGCCGATGACACTTTCGGTTTTGGCATCGTGCTGTCCGATGAAACGCTGGGCAACCTGCGTGCCGCGGACCCCGAAAGCCACGCGGACATCGCCGCCAACTTCGCTTACTGGGACGACATCTTCGTGCAGTACCAGGGCCGGGTGATGAAGTCATCGGGCCACGGCTTCTCGGGCATTCGCCGCCTCACGCTCCTCGAGATCCTGCAGCGCCGCGCCGCACAGCTGGGCGTTCCCGTGCGCTATCAGACTGACGATGAAGGGCTCGAATCGCATCGCGGCGCCGACCTGGTGCTCGCGGCCGACGGTATCAACAGCGCCATCCGAGAGGGCTGGCGCGATGCATTCGGGCCCAGTGTTGATCAGCGCACCAATCGTTTCGTCTGGCTGGGCGCGAAGATGAACCTGCCCGGTTTCTACTACAGCTTTCGCGAGCATGCAGGCGGTGTCTGGGCGATGCACGCCTATCAGTACACCGAGGGTGAATCCACCATCGTGATTGAAACCACCGACGCCGCCTGGCGCGCATCGGGGCTCACCATCACCGATGAGGCCGCCACCGTGGCGCTGGTCGAGAAGGTGTTTGCCGATGATCTGAAGGGCGCGCGCCTGCTGTCGAATCGTTCGCACTGGCGGCAGTTCCCCACCATCAACTGCCGCACCTGGTGGAATCGGCTGAACGGTATTCCGTTTGTGTTGCTGGGCGATGCGGCCCATACCGCGCATTTCTCGATCGGCTCGGGCACCAAGCTCGCGCTGGAAGACGCGATTACGCTGCATGGGGCGCTGTTGTCGAAATTCGGTGCGGGCGCGAAAGTGGCCACGCCGCAGGCGATCGATGATGCGCTTGCCGCCTATCAGGAGGTGCGAAGCCAGGAGGCGAGCCGCATCCAGCACTCGGCCAATGTGTCGCTGGTGTTCTTTGAGAACGTTGCACGGTTCTGGAAGATGGACCCGGTGCAGTTCAATGTGTCGCTTCTCACTCGAAGCAAGCAGATTACCTACGATAACCTCAGGATGCGCGACGCCGCGCTGGTGGCCGATGCCACCCGCTGGTGGAATCGCAATGAGGCCAAGCGACTGCGCATTCCCCAGACCGGCGTCGATCCGGAGAGCGGCAAGCGAACCGATACCCCGGCGTGGCTCGACGCGCCGCCCATGTTCGCGCCGTTCCGGCTGCGCGATCTGTGGTTGCCGAACCGGGTGGTGGTGTCGCCCATGGCCCAGTACTCGGCCATCGATGGCGTACCCAATGACTGGCATCTCGTCCACTACGGTTCGCGCGCTCAGGGCGGGGCAGGGCTGGTGTTTGTGGAAATGACCTGCGTGTCGCCCGAGGGCCGGATCACGCCCGGGTGCACGGGGCTATGGAACCGCGAGCAGGCCCAAGGCTTCAGACGCATCGCCGATTTTGTGCATGCGAACACCGCATCGAAGCTCTGCATGCAGTTGGGGCACGCGGGCAGGAAGGGTTCGACCCAGGTGGGCTGGGAAGCGATGGATATGCCGCTTGCCGACACCCACCGCAACTGGCCGCTCATTGCGCCCTCGCCGATTCCCTACCGCGATGGCGTGAACCAGGTGCCGCGCGAAATGAGCCGCGCTGATATGGACGATGTGATCGCGCAGTTTGTACGTGCCACGAAGCTCACGGTTGAGACCAACTTCGACATGATCGAAGTGCACATGGCGCACGGCTACCTGCTTGCGAGTTTTCTCTCGCCCATCACCAATCGCAGGACGGATCGTTACGGCGGCTCGCTCAAAAATCGCATGCGGTTTCCGCTTGAGGTGTTCGAGGCGGTTCGCGCCGCCTGGCCGCGCGAGCGCCCGATCAGTGTCCGCATCTCGGCAACCGACTGGATCGAGGGCGGCCAGACCGCCGCGGATTCGGTTCAGGTTGCGCGCGCGCTCAAATCGGCGGGCTGTGATCTGATGGACGTATCCACCGGGCAGACCGATCCGGCTGCGCGTCCGGTCTATGGCCGCATGTATCAGGCGGGCTTTTCGGAGCAGATCCGCCTGGAAGTGGGTATGCCCACCATGGCGGTTGGCGCGATCACCTCGGGCGATCAGGTCAACACGCTGCTCCTGTCGGGGCGCGCCGATCTGGTGGCGCTTGCCCGGCCGCATCTGGCTGATCCGTATTTCACGCTGCGGGCTGCAGCCGAGCAGGATTACCGCGGTGTATCGTGGCCGCTTCAGTACCACACTGGCGCAAGCCAGCTGCACAGTACGCTCGCACGTGGCCGGCCGAATGCCGGGCGTTCGCGTGGCGCGCAGGGCAAGTGAGGAAATCAAAATGATGCGACAGGCTGTGCTTGGCGGCGGCTGTTTCTGGTGCACCGAGGCGGTGTTCCTCGAGGTGAAGGGGGTCA
Source organism: Betaproteobacteria bacterium (assembly GCA_018969885.1). The sequence goes on from JAGWXN010000042.1 coordinate 10,483, forward strand.
CGGTCGTGGAGTCGGGCTACTGCGGTGGCCATGTTCAGTCGCCGACCTATGAGCAGATCTGCGGTGGCAACACCGGTCATGCTGAGGTGGTGCGAATCGAATTCGACGATGCTCAGATCAGCTTTCGCGAGTTGCTCGAGATTTTCTTCGTGGTTCACGATCCAACCACACTGAACCAGCAGGGTAACGATGTGGGGCCGCAATACCGGTCGGCGATTTTCACGATGGACGATACGCAGCAAGTAGAGGCGCGGGCGGTGATCGACACACTCACGCGGAGCCGCGTGTTCGACGATCCCATCGTCACGGAAGTCACACCGCTTTCAAACTATTTTCCGGCCGAGGCCTATCACCAGCGGTATTTCGAACGCAATCCCTGGCAGGGCTATTGCAGGATGGTGGTCGCACCCAAGGTGGCTAAATACCGTAAAAGCTTCGGCTCGCGTTTCGCGCGAAGCTGATCACGTCTGCGCGGCCGCCGCATCGGCGATCGCCTGCGCCAGCCGGTCAAGCGTAAGCGGCGCGCTGCCCTCTGCCTTGTTGTTGGCAATCACGGTCACCGTGCGTCCAGCAAGAAGCGTGGCGGCCGCCCGGGCGGCAAGGAGGCTACGGGTGGGCAGGTCTTCATCCACCAGCCGGTTGAAGGGTGCGTACTGCTCGCGCGCGGCGTTGTAGCGCAGTCCCTGGTGCAGGTTCCAGCGCACGATCAGGGGGCCTGGCGCGATGGCATCGAGCGCGTCGAGGGCGCGCAGCTGCCGGTCGATCGGTGGCATCCGGTCATGCAGGCTCAGGCAATAGCGAACTCCGGTGTCGGCGAGGGTTCGCATCAACCGCGGCGTGACCAGCGCCGGGTCGCGTAGCTCCACCGCATAACAGGGGCCCCTTGGGAGCTGAGAAAGAAAGGCGCCCAGCCGTGCGATCCAGCCGGGTGTGTCGTCGAGCCAGGCCCGCGGCAGAGGCGAAACCTGAAATACGAGCACGCCCGCCTTCTCGCCCAAACCCTCGAGACAGGGCTCGACAAAATGGGCCAGCGCGGCGGCGGCATCGAGATGGTGAGGGTTGATCGCGCCCGGTCGGCCAGATTCGCCGCGAATCGTGGCATCGGTGACAAGCTGCGGCGCCTTCACGAGAAAGCGGAACGAAGCGGGTACCTGCGTTCCGTACTGCTCGAACTGGGCGCGGCTCATTGGCGAGTAAAAGCCACGGTCGATCCCCACTGCGTTCAGCAGCGGGTGTTGCGAGTAGGCAAAAAGCCCCAGGCGTGAAAGCTTCGACTCCGGGAGCGCCTGGTCGTAGATCAGCCCCTCCCAGCCAGGGAACGACCAGGAGGAGGTACCCAGAAACAGATGGGCGTCGAAGGGCGCCAGGGCTCGCGGCCGGGTCAGTCGGATGGCGCAGGGCGCGGGCTCACCTCGGCGCGGTGGCGGCGCCCCGAGCAGGTCAGGAAGGTCTGAAGGTGAACGCATGGCAACGGGCGGAAAGGGTAGCTCCATCATCATAAGCGCGGGCGTGGCCTTCAATCAGCGCGGCCGCGATCTTCGATCAGGCTCAGAAGACGAAGGGAAATCGGCTGGCACCGGCTCCCCGCCCGATGCGACAATACCGGCGCAACAACGAAGGAAGCGCCGTGACCACCGAACGACCGTTGAATGTGCTTGGCAGCCCGTTACAGGCCTGCTCATTCGACCCCCTCACTGGTTTCATGCGAACGGGGTGCTGTGAGACCGGGCCGGAAGATGCCGGCAGCCACACGGTCTGCGCACGCGTGACGCGTGAATTTCTTGATTTCTCCCTCTTGCGCGGCAACGATCTGGTCACGCCACGTCCCCAGTGGCGTTTCGCCGGACTCAAGCCGGGCGACCGCTGGTGCCTGTGCGCAAGCCGCTGGCTCGAGGCCTGCGTGGCCGGTGTCGCCCCGCCTGTGGTGCTTGAAGCCACACACGAGAATGCGCTTCGCATCGTACCGTTCGAACTTCTGCGTCAGAATGCCTGGCAGCCCAACCATCCGACCGCGCCACGCGACTGAACGCTTCCATGTCCTTGAAACTGCTGATCGTTCCGGTTACGCCCTTCGAGCAGAACTGTTCGGTGCTGATCTGCGAGCGCACCCGACGTGCAGCCGCAGTCGATCCAGGGGGGGATCTGGACCGCATTGAACGCGCGCTGGCCTCCGAAGGGGCGACGCTCGAAAAAGTGTTCCTGACCCACGGCCATATCGACCACTGCGGGCAGTCCGCTCAATTTGCGCGCAGCCATCAGGTTGCGCTTGAAGGGCCTCACCTGGAGGACCGCTTCTGGATCGATCAGTTGCCGGAGCAGGGCAAGCGTTTTGGTTTTGCGCGCCTTGAGGCGTTTGAGCCCGATCGCTGGCTGGCCGATGGTGACACGGTCACCTTTGGCGAGCAGACGCTTGAGGTGCGACATTGCCCTGGGCACACCCCCGGACACGTCATCTTCTTTCACGCGCCCAGTCGGCTTGCGATCGTGGGCGATGTGCTGTTTCAAGGCTCAATCGGGCGTACCGATTTTCCGCGCGGCAACTTTGAAACCCTGATCCAGTCGATCACCAGCCGGCTCTGGCCACTGGGCAATGATGTGGCGTTCGTGCCTGGGCACGGCCCCATGTCCACCTTCGGCGATGAACGGCAGCACAATCCGTTTGTCGCCGATTCGGTGTTGCGGCGTTAACCCCGCGCGCCACTGCCCCAGGAGTCTTTGAGCCCCACCGCTCGGTTGAAAACCGGGGCGCCGGGTTTTGAATCGGCTCGGTCGGCCACGAAATAGCCGTGCCGCTCGAACTGAAACCGGTCTTCTGGCGCTGCTGCGGCAAGCGTTGGCTCGAGCATGGCTTCAATCGTTCGAAGCGAATCCGGGTTTAGCGATTGCAGGTGGTCACGCCCACCGGCGTCGGGCTGCGGTTCTCGATAGAGCCGATCATAGAGCCTCACCTGCGCGCGTAGCGCGTGCCTGGCCGATACCCAGTGAATATTGCCCTTCACCTTGTATAAATCGGCCCCGGGTGTACCCGACTTGGAGTCGTCGAAATGACGGGCGCGCACACAGGTGATGTGACCCGACTCATCGCGATCGAAGCCCGTGCACTCAATGACATAGCCGTAGCGCAGTCGCACCTTGTTGCCCGGGAAAAGTCTGAAGAAGCCCTTGGGCGGCGTCTCGGCGAAATCATCGCGTTCGATGAAGAGCTCGCGGGTGAACGGAAAACTGCGCTTACCGCGTTCCGGATGCTGAGGATGCACGGGTGCGCTGCATGGGTCCTCACGATCTTCTGGCCAAGACTCGATCACGAGCCGGAGCGGATCGAGCACTGCGACGGCGCGGGCCGCGCTGGTCTCCAGATCGTCGCGTAGCGCCTGCTCGAGCACACTCATGTCGATCCAGGAGTCGGACTTGGCCACCCCAATTCGTTCAGCAAAAAGATGAAGCGATGAGGGGGTGTAACCCCGCCTGCGAAGGCCCACGATGGTGGGCATCCGGGGATCATCCCAGCCGGCAACCAGACCGCGCTGCACCAGGTCCTGGAGCTTGCGTTTACTGGTGATGGCGTAGCTGATATTGAGCCTGGCGAATTCGATCTGCTGCGGCAGCGGCTGATCGAAGAAACCGCCCTCGGCCAGTCGTTCGAGGAGCCAGTCGTAGAGCGGCCGGTGATCGGCGAATTCCAGCGTGCAGATTGAATGCGTGATGTTCTCGAGCGCATCTGAAATCGGATGCGCATAGTCGTACATGGGATAGACGCACCACTTGGCGCCGGTGCGGTGGTGCTCGGCAAAACGGATCCGGTAGAGCGCCGGGTCGCGCAGGTTCATGTTGGGTGAAGCCATGTCGATGCGTGCGCGCACCACGTGGCTGCCCTCGGGATGTTTGCCCTCGCGCATCTCGCGCATGAGGCGCAGGCTCTCGTCGGCGCTGCGATCGCGAAAAGGCGAATTGCGACCGGGCTCGGTCAGTGTGCCGCGGCCCGCGCGCATGTCGTCAGCGCTCTGCGAATCGACATAGGCGTGGCCAGCCTGCACCAGCCATTCGGCAAACGCCCACATCTGGTCGAAGTAGTCGCTTGCGTAGTAGAGATTGTCCTCGCCTTCAGCGTCCCAGTTGAATCCCAGCCAGCGCACTGCGTCGAGGATCGAATCGACGTATTCCTGGTCTTCCTTGACCGGGTTGGTGTCGTCAAAGCGCATATGGCAGCGACCGCCATAACTACGCGCCAAGCCGAAATTCAGGCAGATGGATTTGGCATGGCCAACATGCAGATAGCCATTGGGCTCGGGAGGAAAGCGGGTACGGATGCGGGCTGGGTCAAGCGCGCCCGCGCGATGCTCGGCGGCAACCCCAGGGCGGCCCGCCCAATGACGGCCGGCATGACGGCCCGCCGCCAGGTCCGATTCAATCAGCCCGCGAAGAAAATTCGACGGGCGGTCTGCGGTTTCAGACACCGAGGAGCTCCACTTCAAACAGCAGCGTCGCATTGGGAGGGATGACGCCGCCAGCACCGCGTGCGCCATAGCCGAGTTGCGGCGGAATGATGAGCCGACGCGTGCCGCCGATCCGCATGCCCGCCACGCCCTCGTCCCAGCCGCGAATCACATGGCCCGCGCCCAAGGGAAAGCTGAAGGGGTCGTTACGGTCCTTGCTGGAATCAAACTTGCGGCCGGCCTCGCCGTTTTCATAGAGCCAGCCGGTGTAGTGCACGGAGACATAGGCGCCGCTTTTCGCTTCGTCGCCGCTGCCCTCGACGACGTCCTGATACTGCAGACCCGATTCGGTGGTGTGGGTGGTCATGGAAAATTCTCCGGGTGAGGCGCGCGATGCGCTGGTGGCAGAAGGCGATGTTGTCTGTGCGCTCGCCTGCAGGCGGGCTCGCAGATGTTCGATACGTTGGCGGTTGACGCCCAGATCGCTGTGACCCAGGCGCGATGCTGATCGCACGTGGATGATCGCATGAGCGGGATCAAGCAGGAATTCGACGTCATCGACGAATCCCAGCCAGCGGCTGCGGAATTCGGCGTAAAGATAGCCCGGCCGCTGCTCGATCACGCTCACCCGCGGCTCGGCCGCAACCAGGGACACGAGCCGCGCAAAGCTGCGCTCGGGCTCGGGGCCCGCAGCAAGCGGCTCGATGCGGTGATAAGCGGTCTCGGCAAAACTCGAAACCGAGTTGGGCCGCTCGGCTGCGATCGGCTGAAGTTGACCGTTGCTTGCGCCCAGGCGCTCAGGCCGCTGACCGCTGAATAAACCCATGCAGCCTCCAATGAGCGTGAGCGTGGCCAGGGCGGCCACCGCTTTCGCGAACGACTGGATCAGGCGGCGCATGCGCTGGCGTGACGTTCATGAGGGCAGAGCGCGCCAACGAACTCAGGCCTTGCCGCCACGCCGACCGTCAAGCCTGCACACCAGGCTGGAGGTGTCGTAGCGGCCGCCACCCAGCTGCTGCACATCGCCATAGAACTGATCGACCAGGGCGGTGACCGGTAGCGCCGCGCCATTGCGCCGTGACTCATCGATGCACAGACCCAGGTCCTTGCGCATCCAGTCAACCGCAAAACCGAACTCAAATTTGTTGTCGACCATCGTGCCGCCGCGGTTGTCCATTTGCCAGGACTGCGCTGCGCCCTTGCCGATGACCTCGAGCACGAGTTTCATGTCGAGCCCGGCCTTCATGCCGAAGGCCACGCCTTCAGACAGACCCTGGACCAGGCCCGCGATGCAGATCTGGTTGACCATCTTTGCGAGCTGGCCGGCACCGCTGTCTCCGATGCGGGTGAAGGCGCGGGCGAATGCCATGCCCGTTGGGCGGACTGCGTCGAAGGCGGATTGATCGCCACCGCACATCACCGTCAGGAGGCCGTTGACCGCGCCCGC
>JAGWXN010000043.1 GCA_018969885.1 Betaproteobacteria bacterium
GTCATCGGCGACGGCGTACAGACCATTCGTCAGCTGGTCGAGGAAATCAATCGCGACCCGCGGCGCGGCGAGGGGCACGCCACCTCACTCACCAAAATTCGTCTGGACGAAATCGCTCACGCCCGCATGCGCGTGCAGGGCTTTGAGGCCGACTCAATACCGCCCAAAGGCGCGCGAGTGGTACTGCGCAACAACGCCAATCTCAGTACCGGCGGCAGCGCCACCGATGTCACCGACGATGTCCATCCCGACCTCGCGGCACGCGCGATCGAAGCAGCGCAGATGGTAGGACTTGAAATCGCCGGGGTCGACGTGGTGTGCCAAACGGTTCAGCAGTCGCTGGAGGAACAGGGCGGCGCAATCGTCGAGGTCAATGCCGCGCCGGGCCTGCGCATGCACATCAGCCCTTCGTACGGCAAGGGACGCGAGGTGGGCGAAGCGATCGTGCGCCTCCTCTATGGCGATGCCGACAGCGGACGTATTCCGGTCGTTGCGGTCACCGGCACCAACGGCAAGACCACCACCGTTCGTCTGATTGCCCATCTGATCGCGCAATCGGGCCTGCGCGTGGGCATGACCAACACCGACGGCGTTTATGTGAACGGCGTTCAGACCGATAGCGGCGATTGTGCGGGCCCTCGCAGCGCCCGCAACGTGCTGATGCACCCCGAGGTGGACGCCGCAGTATTCGAAACCGCGCGCGGCGGCATTCTGCGCGAAGGCCTGGGCTTTGACCGCTGCCAGGTGGCCGTGGTGACCAACCTCGGTAAGGGCGACCACCTGGGTATCAACCATATTGATTCGATCGATGACCTCGCACTCGTCAAACGGGTGATTGTTGCCAACGTCGCGCCTAACGGCTTTGCCGTCCTGAATGCTGCCGACCCCATGGTCGTCGCCATGCAGGCGGTCTGCCCCGGAGGCACGATCTTCTTTGCTCGCGACAGCGCCCTCCCGGCGATGCGGCGCCAGGCCGCCACCGACCAGCGGGCCGTGCGTCTGGACGGCCAGTCAATCATCGCGCTTCAGGGCACGCGCGTGGTTCATCGCTTCGACCTCGCACGCATACCGCTCACGGGGGGCGGTGCAATTCCGTTTCAGATCGACAACGCAATGGCCGCGGTCGCGGCGGGCTGGGCGCTGGGGCTCGACTGGGCACTGATCGCAGCTGGCCTTGCCACATTCGACAGCAATCCCGACACCGTTCCGGGCCGCTTTAATCGCTTCAGCTACCGCGGCGCCACCGTCATCGCCGATTACGGCCACAACCCCGATGCGATTCTTGCGCTCTCCCAGGCGATTGATGCGATGCCTGCCGGGCACCGCTCGATCGTGATCAGCGCGGCTGGCGACCGCCGCGACCAGGACATCATCGAGCAGGGTGAAATCGTTGGCCGATTTTTCGATCACGTCATCCTGTACCAGGACGCCGCACAGCGCGGCCGTGCCGATGGCGAGGTCATGGGGCTTCTGCGCCAGGGACTCGCGAATGCGCCGCGCACCACCCGGATTGAGGAAATCCGCGGCGAGTTTCTTGCCATCGACACCGCACTCGGCGAGCTGAAACCCGGTGACGTCTGTCTGGTGCTGATCGATCAGGTGGACGAGGCACTGGCCCACCTCACTGCGCGCGCAGCAAACGCCGCAGCCGATCACGCGTCGAAGCCCTGAGCGCCATTCGGACTTTTCCGCGTGTTTCCCCCCAACTCGGTATCCTGAAAACTCTGTCCCGCCCAGACGGCCCACACCCCGCTAAACAGGAAATCTGATGGTCGAGCGAATTGAAAAATATGGCCTGCGCGTTGCCCGCAGCCTTCATGACATGATCGAACAGGAAGCGCTGCCCGGAACCGGTGTTGCACCTGAGCGATTCTGGCGGGGTTTTTCGGAGCTGATCCACGGCATGGCGCCACGTAACCGAGCGCTGCTCGCCCGTCGCGATGAACTGCAGGCAAGAATCGATGACTGGCATCGCGCCCGCGCCGGCCAGCCGCACGACGCGGCCGCCTACAAGGCATTCCTGATTGAAATCGGCTACCTGGTCTCTGAGGGGTCCGATTTTCAGATTGAAACCGCCAACGTCGACCCCGAGATCGCGCGCATTCCGGGCCCACAGCTGGTCGTGCCGGTGATGAACGCACGCTATGCGCTAAACGCTGCCAATGCACGCTGGGGAAGCCTCTACGACGCGCTCTACGGCACCGACGCAATGGGCGACACCCCGCCCGCCGGCGGCTACAGCAACGAGCGCGGCGCGCGCGTCATCGCCTGGGCCAAAGGTTTTCTTGATGAACACCTGCCGCTTGCCGGGGCGAGCCATGCAACGGTCACCGCCTATCGAATCGAAGGCGACCGACTGGTCGCCGAGTCCCCCGCGGGCGCCCTGCGTCTGGCGGATCCGTCGGCCTTTGTGGGCTATCGCGGCTCAGCGGCTGCGCCGGTGGGCGTGCTGCTGCGCCACCACCGTCTCCATGTCGAGCTGATCGTCGACCGTGGCCATCCGGTGGGCGCCGCCGACCGCGCGGGTGTGGCCGACGTGCTGCTCGAAGCGGCGGTCACCACCATCATGGACTGCGAGGATTCGGTGGCGGCGGTCGATGCCGACGACAAGGCGCTCGCCTATCGCAACTGGCTGGGTCTCATGAAGGGCACGCTGGTTGAAACCGTGCAGAAAGGCGGACAGAGTTTCCAGCGCCGGTTGAACGCCGACCGCTCGTATCTGGCCCCCGATGGCAGCACCTTCACGCTGAAGGGCCGCTCGCTCATGCTGGTACGAAACGTGGGTCACCTGATGACCAATCCCGCGGTACTCGACCGAGATGGCCGTGAAGCCCCAGAGGGTCTGATCGATGCCATGTGCACGACGCTCATCGCGATCCATGACCTCAAGAAGCGCGAAGGCTCGCGTAACTCTGTGACCGGCTCCGTCTACGTGGTCAAGCCCAAAATGCACGGCCCTGACGAAGTGGCCTTCGCCGATGCGGTGTTCAGCAAGGTTGAACAGTCGCTTGGGTTACCCGCTGACACCGTCAAGCTCGGCATCATGGATGAAGAGCGGCGTACCACCGTCAACCTTAAAGAATGCATCCGCGCGGCGCGCCGCCGGGTGGCATTCATCAACACCGGCTTTCTCGATCGAACGGGCGATGAAATCCACACGTCGATGGAAGCGGGCCCCATGGTCCGTAAGAACGACATGAAGAAGCAGGGCTGGATTGCCGCCTACGAACTCTGGAACGTGGATGTCGGCATTGCCTGCGGCCTCACCGGCAAGGCGCAGATCGGCAAGGGCATGTGGGCGATGCCAGACCTGATGGCGGCCATGCTCGAGCAGAAGGTGGGCCACCCGCAGGCCGGTGCTAACTGCGCCTGGGTCCCCAGCCCCACCGCTGCCACGCTACACGCCACCCACTATCACCAGGTCGATGTCATGGCGCGGCAATCCGCCATTGCGGCGCAGGGGCGCCGTGCAAATCTCGATCAGATTCTCGCCATTCCGCTGGCCCAGTCGCCTTCCTGGAGTGCCGAGGAACTCACCGCTGAGCTTGAGAATAACGCGCAGGGCATCCTGGGCTACGTGGTGCGCTGGGTAGATCAGGGTGTGGGTTGCTCCAAGGTTCCCGACATCCACGATGTGGGCCTCATGGAAGACCGCGCCACCTGCCGAATTTCCTCACAGCACATCGCCAATTGGCTGCGTCACGGCGTGGTCACCGAGCAGCAGGTGATGGAGGTGATGAAGCGCATGGCCGCCGTGGTCGATCGCCAGAATGCGGGCGATTCTGCCTACACGCCCATGGCACCGGCGTTCAACGGCCAGGCGTTTCAGGCCGCGTGCGACCTGGTGTTCAAAGGCACGGCTCAACCCTCTGGCTACACCGAGCCGGTACTGCACGCGCGGCGGTTGCAGTTCAAGGCTGCGCACTAGGCGCAGGATCGCACGAAAACCCGGCCGCCTCCCGAGCGCGGAGGCGGGTTGGGTGGCCCCCTATTCGAGGGTCGCGAGCGCGCTCCGGTCGTAGGCGCGGAGCGCGCCCGTTTGGCCGCGCCGAACATGGCTCGCCCACTGCGGGTCGCTGATCAGCGCGCGCCCTACCGCCACCAGATCGAAATCACCGCGCTCCAGCCGGCGTAACAGCTCGTCGATTGAGGCGGGCTGCGACACCTCGCCCCCGAATGAGTTGATGAACTCGCCCGACAGGCCCACCGACCCGACCGTGATCGTGGGCAGGCCGGTGAGCTTCTTCACCCAGCCGGCGAAATTCAGATCCGATCCCTCGAACTCAGGCTCCCAGAAACGACGCTGCGAGCAGTGAAAGACATCGACGCCCGCATCGATCAGCGGCCGAAGCCAGGCGAGCATTTCATCGGGCGTTGTAGCCAGCCGGGCGGCGAAATCCTGCTGCTTCCATTGCGACAGGCGAATGCACAGGGGAAACGACTCACCCACTGCAGCGCGTACCGCACGAATCGTGTCGACCGCAAAGCGGCTGCGTTCAGCAAGCGTTGCGCCCCCCCAGCGATCGGTGCGCTGATTGGTACCCGCCCAGAAGAACTGGTCGATCAGATAGCCATGCGCACCGTGCAGCTCAACGCCCCCCGCGCCCAGACGCTTGGCCTGCGCCGCAGCCTGAGCGAAGGCGGCGATCGTGGCTTCAATGTCCGCCTCAGTCATGGCGACGCCATAGTCGCGGCCCGGCTTCACAACGCCCGACGGGCTTTCAGGCGGCGCGGGCGGCGTCCACTTCACCATGGGATTGCGGACCGCGCCCACATGCCACAGTTGCGGCCAGAACGCGCTGCCCGTTGCATTGACTGCACTCACCACAGGCTGCCAGGCCGTCAGTGCGTCATCGCCCCAGAAACGCGGCACATCGGGTTCATTGCCCGCTGACGGGCGCCCCACCAGGGTCGCTTCCGAAATCACCAGACCAACATCGGCGCGTGCCCGACGTGCGTAGTACTCGGGCGCGGCCGCGGCGGGAACGCCGCCGGTCGCAAACGACCGTGTCATGGGTGCCATGACCACCCGATTCGGTAATGAAAATTTGGCTGACGAAAAGGGCGTAAAAAGGGGCGCTGCCGCGCGTGCGGCCTGTGCAGTGAGCGTCATGAGGGCGTCCTGTGGGAAAAGCGGCGAGCGGGTCGCGCGGCCTCAAGCCGGACGACAAAGCACCAGATTGGCCGGGTTGGCGGTCATCACGACTTCACCGTTCTGATTGCTGACCTCGATCAGTGATTGAACGATGCCGCGGTCGGGCCGTGACTGTGACCGGCGCGCACCCTGCACGGTCACCCGTACCGTGAGCACATCGCCCGGCCGCACGGGCCGCGGCCAGCGGAGGGTCTCGATGCCAGGAGATCCCAGGCTCGATTCCGGTGCGAGATAGTTGAGCGCAAGGAGCCGCATCATCATCGAACCCGTATGCCAGCCGCTCGCGATGAGCCCCCCGAAGTGGGTCTGCGCGGCCGCCTCCGGGTCAACGTGATAAGACTGCGGGTCAAACTGAGCGGCGAACCGACGCATTTCATCGCCATCCACGGTGATGGTGCCGAGTTCATGCACCGCACCGGGAACATAGTCTTCGAACCAGCGCGGCCGCGCTCGCAACGTCGAGTTGCTCATCGAGAGCCTCCGGAGAAATCAGGCAAAAGTGATCGCATGCCGACGCTCGGGAAGGGCCAGATGCGCAATCGCGTTATAGCTGAGGAGGCGCAGTGTGCCTCGGCCGGCAATCAACTCGCACACGCCTGTATTCCGAAACTGCAGATTCAGTTCGATGGCGGTGGAGGCCGGCGCATTCATGACATCAGCAATCAGCCGGCCAATCGCTCCGCCTGAACTCACCAGGAGCACCGTATCCTCGCGGGCCAGGCCCGCGCTCGCCGAGTCGACCGCGCTGCGCACGCGCGCGCCAAACCCGCTCCAGGACTCCGGCACGCCGTCGAGCGCATCGTCGGACCAGCACTGCATCGCCTCGCGGAAGGTCCGCCAGTAATCACGAAAGTCGCGCCGCTGGTGGGCCAGCTGATCAGCGCCACCGGTGTGGATGCGATAAAGCGATTCGCCGTCGTATTCATCGAGACCCGCGTCTTCGGCGAGCGGCACGCGCGCAGAAAGTCCCATCGCCGAGAGAATTTCCGCAGCCGTATCGCGCTGACGCGCAAGCGTACCGGCCACCGCCCGGACCGGCGACACACCGAGTGCCGCCAGATGTTCACCCAGCCAGCGCGCCTGCTGCCGCCCCCGGTCCGACAAGCGGTCATAGTGGTCCGACCCGAAGGCCGCCTGTCCGTGCCGAACCAGCAATACCATGGCCATGCGTGGAATCCGCTCTGCTAGGTTGTCGGAAAAGCCGCCATGATAAGGTGAACCGCAGGCCGCGCTTGCCGCGACTCAACCCCGCTGACCGCCGCTTGAAAGATTCAGACCCGCCTCGTTCACGCAGGATCGCCCATCTCGACATGGATGCGTTTTACGCTTCGGTCGAGTTGCTTCGCTATCCCCATCTGCGCGGCCTGCCGGTGGTAATCGGTGGCCGGCGCCGCTCACCCGAGCGCGACAACGCGCCCCAGGCAGCCCTTCCGCGACTTCGCGACTACGCCGGCCGCGGCGTGATCACGACCGCCACCTATGAAGCGCGCGCCTTTGGCGTGCACTCAGGCATGGGCCTCATGAAGGCCGCCGCGCTCTGCCCGGATGCGTTGCTGCTGCCTGCTGACTTCGATGAATACCGTCGAATGTCTCGGATGTTCAAGGCGGCCGTGGCCGAGATTGCCCCGGTCATCGAGGACCGGGGCATCGATGAGATCTATATCGATCTCACCGACTGCCCCGGTGTGCACGACGATGGGGGCCGCGCGCTCGGCGCACAGCTGAAGGCGCGTGTTCACGAGCGCTGTGGCCTCACCTGCTCGGTCGGCATCACCCCTAACAAGCTGCTGTCGAAAATCGCCTCTGAGCTCGACAAACCCGACGGCCTTACCGTGCTGGATACCGGGGACATAGGCTCACGAATCTGGCCGCTTCCGGCTCGACGCATCAACGGCATCGGTCCCAAGGCCTCGGCCCGGCTCGAGGCATTGGGGATCCGGACGATCGGAGAACTGGCCGATGCGCCGCCAAACCTTCTGATCGATCAGTTTGGCCGCAGCTACGGCGCCTGGCTTCATGAGGCCGCGCATGGCCGCGACGATCGGCCGGTGGTGACCTACAGCGAGCCGCGTTCGATCAGTCGCGAGACCACCTTTGAACACGACCTGCATCCGCGGCGGGACCGCGAGCGGCTGTCCGTGATCTTCACCAACCTGTGTGAGAAGGTGGCAGACGATCTGCGCCGCAAGGGCTATGTTGGCCGAACCATCGGCATCAAGCTTCGCTACGAAGACTTCACCACCGTGACACGCGACCAGACCTTGCCCGAGGCGACCGCCGAGGCCACGCTCATTCGCGCAGCAGCCGGGCGCTGTCTGAAGCGTGTGCCGCTTGAACGAAAGCTCCGCCTGCTAGGTGTGCGGGTGGGCGCGCTCAGCCGGGCGGATCAGATCGCGCAACTGGCGGAATCGTCATTCAATCGGAAGGAATCCGACGCGGGCTACCCGTCCGGTGCGGCGCGCTCGCGTACCGAGACCCTGCACGCGGCTGAACCCGGAGCAGCGGCCCAACCCGCAGACGCACGTCAGTTACCCCTCTTTGACTCCCTCAGGCCGCCCCACACCAGCTCGTGCGGTTAGGCGCGAGTCATGCGGGCAAGCGTCGCTAGAGTCCGCCCCGGGCATCGACCAGCGCGGCCGTCACATAGGACGACTGTGCCCCATCGGACAGCCACACGATCACCCGCGCGATTTCCTCGGGTGTGCCGACCCGGCCAAGCGGCGCCGAACGCGCCATCTGATCGAGCTGGCCCGGTGGGCGGTCGGCATGAATCTCGGTGTCGATCGGACCGGGGCGCACTGCGTTCACCCGGATCCCATCTGCGCCCAACTCGCGGGCCATACCGATGGTCATGGAATCGATCGCGCCCTTGGTGGCCGCGTAGTGCACCCAAACACCCGCCGAGCCGAGCTGCGCCGCACCGGAACTGAGGTTCACGATCGCGCCGCCCGCGCCGCCATGCCGGGTCGACATCCGCTTGACGGCCTCGCGCGAGCAGAGGAGTGGCGCCCGTACGTTGATCGCGAGCAGCGACTCGAGCATGGCGGCATCGAGCGCCTCGATGCGACTGACCCCACCGGTGATGCCCGCGTTGTTAACGAGCGCGGTCAGCCGCCCAAGCGAATCCGCCGCGTCGAACGCTGCCATGATCTGGCGCTCATCGGACACGTCGGCTCGGATCGCCAACGCGCGCCCGCCCGCAGCTTCGATGCTTTCAACCAATTGCCCCGCCTCATGCATCCGGTCACGGTAGACGAGGGCAATCGTCCAGCCCGCGGCAGCGGCAAGCCGCGCGGTTGCCGCGCCAATGCCTCGGCTGCCGCCGGTGATGAGCATCACGCCACGATCAGCGCGTGTATCAGACTGCGTCTGCACCATGCGTTCTCCGCTCTACGTCAGGGGCCCGGACGCTTCTCAGACGTGCCGCTCGCGCGCAAGCCGGGCGCCCGCCACAAGCGCCTCCAGCTTGGCAAGCGCCACCTCGCGGCTCATGGGCGCCATGCCGCAGTTGGTGCAGGCAAAGAGCCGGTTCGGCGGTACATGAGCGAGCGCGCGTGCGATGGTATCGGCCACCTGCGCAGGCGTTTCGACCGCGTCGGTCGCGACATCAATCACCCCCAACAGCACATCCTTACCCTCGAGAAGCCGCAGCAGTTCAATCGGTACCTGTGAAGCGATGCACTCGAGCGACACCTGATGGATTCGGCTTCGCGCGAGCGCCGGGAACACCACCTCGTACTGTCGCCACTCACTACCCAGCGAGCGCTTCCAATCGATATTGGCCTGGATGCCATAGCCATAGCAGATATGAACCGCAGTGGTACAGCGCAAGCCCTCGATCGCGCGGTGCAGCGCCTCGATGCCCCAGTCGCATACCTCGTCCATGTAGACATTGAAGGCAGGTTCATCGAACTGAATGATGTCGACCCCGTCAGCCTCAAGCGCACGCGCCTCCTGGTTGAGGAGATCGGCAAAGGCCATTGCCATACGGACCCTGTCGCCATAGTGCCGATCGGCGATCGTGTCGACGATGGTCATGGGGCCGGGCAGCGTGAACTTGATGCGGCGGGTCGTGTGCGCGCGTAGCAGCTTGGCTTCCACCTCATGCACCCGCCCGCGCAGTGTGAGCGGGCCCACCACCTGCGGCACCATCGCGTCATAGCGGTTGTTGCGAATGCCCATCTTCACTTTGTTCTCGAAGTCGATGCCTTCCACCGCCTCGAGAAAGCCGTGCACAAAGTGCTGGCGCGACTGCTCGCCATCGCCGATCACATCAAGCCCCGCGTCCTCCTGAAGCTTCAGCCACACGAGCGTGGCGTCGGCCTTGGCACGCGCCAGCGCGTCACCCTCGGTGCCCCAACGTGGCCACAGTTTTCCGGTCTCGGCGAGCCAGCCGGGTTTAGGCAGACTGCCCGCAATGCTTGTCTCGAACATGAGCTGATAACTCCCGTTCATCTGGATAAAAAAGGGTTGGTCGCGTGGCGCAGCGCACACTGCCGGTAAGATGCCAATCCCATGGAAACCCCGATCATATCCGTCGGCGCCATCGCCGCGTTGGGCTTTGGCCTTGGTGCCGCTTTTGGCTTCATCGGCGCCCGCACGCACTTCTGCACGCTAGGCGCCATCTCCGACATCCTCAACATCGGAAGCTGGACGCGCATGCGCATGTGGCTCCTTGCGATCGGCGTGGCCGTTCTCGGCGTCTGGGCATTCGAGATCACAGACCAGGTCAGTACCGCGCGCTCGCTTTATGCCACCAGCCGGCTGCCATGGCTCTCGCATATCGTGGGTGGCCTGTTGTTCGGTATTGGTATGACGCTCGCTTCAGGCTGCACCAGCAAGACGCTGATCCGTCTGGGCGGCGGCAACCTGAAATCGGTGCTCGTGTTTCTGGTGGTGGGCATCTCGGCCTACATGACACTCAAGGGTCTGTTCGGCGTCTGGCGCTCAGCCACCGTTGATCAGGTGGTGATTGATCTGGGCACGAGTCAGGAATTACCGGCGTTGCTCGCGGCCTGGACGGGCACCGAGGCCGCTGTGCTCCAGCGGTGGCTGCCCCCCGTCCTGGGCGTCGCGCTCACACTTGGCGCGCTCGCCAGCCGCGATATGTGGCGCGACGAACCCTATGCGATTTCCGGCGGCGTTCTGATCGGTCTCATCGTGGTAGGCGGCTGGTATGTCACCGGCCACATCGGCTTCGTCGAGGAGCACCCCGACACCCTCGAGGCCGCGTACATTGGCACCCAGGGCAACCGCCCCGAATCCCTGTCGCTCGTGGCGCCCTTTGCCTATACGCTCGAGCTCCTCATGTTCTGGAGTGACAAATCCCGCCACATCACTTTCGGCATCGCCACGGCACTCGGCATGGTGGCGGGCGCGCTCGCATGGGCTATCGCCACGCGCAGCTGGCGCGAGGAAGTGTTTCCTGACGGTGCCGATTTCCGTCGCCACCTGCTGGGCGGGGTCCTGATGGGGGTGGGCGGCGTTACGGCGCTGGGCTGCACCATCGGTCAGGGTTTGAGCGGCTTGTCCACGCTCTCGCTGGGATCGTTCATCACGACGGCCGCGATCATTGTCGGCTGCGTGATCACCATGAAAATCGATCTCTGGCGCATGATGCGCGAGGCCTGAGTCCACTGCAGGATGGCCTGAAAAACCCCGTTCTACTATCCGCCGTAAATTTTTCCGAATCGCTCCCAGCCACGGCCGCTGAATCGCATGAGCTGTAATGACTCGATCGGAAAATAGTCGTCGGGCGCCGTGCGAACACGCACCCCGGGCAGCAGCATCGGCAGCGTGAAATCAAGATTGGCCGCCTGGCGCATCACGTTGTCGCGCGTGAGCTCGTTGCCGCACTGTCTGAGCACCTGCTCAATGGTCTGCGCCACGGAGTACGCATAGACATTGAAACTGTCGCGCACATCGCCGCCCGGGTGCCAGCGCCGCATCCACTCGAGCCAGGCGTCATGCTCGGCGCTGCCCGCCCACTGGGGATCGGTAGGATCCTTGATGTAATTCGATGAGATGATGCCGGTGCTCGCCTCGGCACCCGCCGGAAGCATCACCGAGGCCACGGCATTCGACACGCTGTTCAGGTACTGCTGTGGCCGCCAGCCGATCTCGAACGCTTTACGAATCGCCTGCGCGGCAAATTTCGGCGTGGTGATGTTGAAGAAGGTGTCTGCCCCGGATGCCATCAAACGGATCAGCTGACTGTCGATGGTGGGATCGGTCACCTCATAGGTGCTCTGCGCGACGATCATCCGCGCAGCCCGATCACCGAGCCCATCCTGCAGTCCCTTCAGGTAATCGCGGCCATAGTCATCGTTCTGAAGAAGCACGGCAATTTTGGCTGCGGGCCGCGTTTCCAAGATGTGCTCGGCGTAAACCCGCGCCTCGGACTGATAGCTGGGTTGCCAGCCCATGGTGAAGGGGTATTGCACCGGGTCGCCCCAGCGCGTGGCACCCGTTGCCACAAAAAGTTGCGGCACACGACGCTGATTGAGATAGCGCTGAATGGCAACGTTGGGGGCGGTCCCCAACACCTGGGTAATGAAGAGCACCTTTTCGTGCTCAACCAGTCTGCGCGCCTGCTCCACCGTGCGCGGCGGGCTATAGCCGTCATCAACGCTCACATAGCGGATCTTTCTGCCACCGATACCGCCCTCTGCATTGAGTCGGGCGAAATAGGCCCCTAACGCCCGCCCGATCACCCCGTAGGCCGATGCTGGCCCTGAATACGGCACGATATTGCCAATCGAAATCTCGGTATCGCTCGCGCCCGGGTCATAGCGCTTTGCCTGCGACCAGGCCGATAACGGCACCAGACTGGCGGCGGCGGTCAGCAAGCGGCGGCGCGCCCCGTAGCGGGCGCTGGGCTGCGCGACGACTGCCGTGCGCCTCAATGCGGCAACCCCACATAATTCTCGGCGAGCGCAATCGATGCCGCACGAGAGCCCGACAGGTAATTGAATTCGGCCACCTGAACGCGGCGATCAAATCCGGTGGTTTCCGGGAAGCGGTGCATGAGCGAGGTCATCCACCAGGAAAAACGCTCAGCCGCCCAGATGCGACGAAGTGCGGTATCGGAGTAGGCCGCAAGCGCATCAGCGCGATCGTCCCGATAGCGCTCGATCAGCGCGCGCGACAGATAGCCCACGTCGCTCGCTGCCAGGTTCAGCCCTTTTGCGCCCGTGGGTGGCACGATGTGAGCGGCATCGCCCACCAGGAACAGATTGCCAAAGCGCATGGGCTCGGCCACAAAACTTCTGAGTGGCGCAATGCTCTTTTCGATAGAGGGTCCGGTTTCGAGCTTCGCCGCCACTTCCGGCCCCACCCGCAGTCGGAACTCATCCCAGAAGCGATCGTCAGACCACTCCTCAACCTTATCCTCGAGCGTGCACTGCACGTAATAGCGGCTGACCGAATGCGAGCGCATGCTGGCAAGCGCGAAGCCCCGCTCGTGGCTGGTGTAGATGAGTTCATCATCGAGCGGTCGGGTGCGCGACAGAATGCCCAGCCATCCAAACGGATACACCCGTTCAAACAACTGGATGCGGTCAGCCGGTACGCTCGCCCGGCACACGCCGTGAAACCCATCGCAGCCCGCGATGTAGTCACACTCAAGCTCGTGCTCCACGCCATCTTTACGGTAGCGAAGGCGCGGCCGCTCCGAACCGAAATCAATCGGCGTCACATCCTGCGCTTCATACACCGTGAGCCCGCCCGACGCATCGCGCGCATTCATCAGATCGCGGGTGACTTCGGTCTGGCCGTAAACGGTGACGCTTGCACCCACCAATTCGCGAAAATCGATTCGATGCAGGCGCGAATCGAACTGAAGCATCACACCATCGTGCACCAGACCCTCGCGCTTCACGCGCTCACCAACGCCTGCCTGCTCCAGGAGTTCGACGGTCCCGCGTTCGAGTACGCCTGCACGGATCCGTGACAGCACGTAGTCGCGGCTTTGACGCTCGAGCACGACGCTTTCCACGCCCGCTCGCTTGAGGAGTTGCGCGAGCAGTAGCCCCGACGGTCCCCCTCCGACAATGCCCACCTGTGTCCTGGTCTTCATGATGTTCTCCGCGAGTCCGCATTGCCGGACGCTTTTAAACCGCGACGGATTTTACTGGTCGGGCCGGCGGCTCGCCGGGCAAGCATGTTGCGTGTAGTGTTGGGGCAGGATAATCATCGATGAACCTTGTTCCCCGACTCGCCCGAAGCCTGCCGTTTTTCTATGGCTGGTTGATCATCGGCATCGCGTTCGTATCGATGGCCCTGGCGGTGAACGCCCGCACATCGTTCTCGCTCGTGTACCCACCCATCCTCGATGAATTCGGCTGGGACCGCGCCGACACAGCGGGCGCGTTCTCGTTCGGCTTTCTGGTCTCGGCCGCCCTGAGCCCGCTACTCGGCCGGGCCATGGAACGCTTCGGACCGGTGCCGGTGATGGAGGCGGGGGCGCTCGCAAGTGGCCTCGGCATGCTGCTCGCGAGCCAGGCGTCCTCCCTCTGGGAGTTCTATCTGAGCCTGGGCCTGCTGGTGGGATTTGGCAGCGTCTGCCTGGGCTACACCGGGCATGGGCTCTTTCTGTCAGCATGGTTCGAGCGCAGGCGCGGGCTAGCCATCTCGATCGCCTACGCCGGCGCAGGCGCGGGTTCAATCCTGCTGCTGCCGGTCATGCAGGAGTTGATCGACGCCGCCGGCTGGCGGCGCGCCTGCCTCATCCTGGGTAGTCTCATTCTGGCAGTCCTGGTCCCCCTCAATTTGCTGGTGAGAAGACGACCCTCGGACCTCGGCCTGCAACCCGACGGCGATCCCGTCCGGGTTAACGGCCAGGCCGGTGCGCAACGCACCCGCCGCGTCGACCCGGCGTGGACCAGCGTCGAATGGACGCTGCGCCTGGCGGTTCGCACGCACCGCTTCTGGTGGATCGCGCTCGGTTATGCCAGTGCGCTCTTCGTCTGGTATGCGGTACAGGTTCACCAGACCCGCTATCTGCTCGAGGTGGGGTTTGACGCGACGCTCGCTGCCTGGGCACTGGGTGTGGTGAGCCTTGCAGGCGTACCCGGACAGATTGCGCTTGGCTGGCTTTCCGATCGGGTGGGCCGCGAACTCGTATGGGGCGTCGGCTGCGCCGGATTCATCGCGTGCTGCCTCCTGCTGATCGCACTCGCCCGCTGGCCGATTCTCCCGCTTCTGGGCCTGATGGTGGTGGTGCAGGGGGTCATCGGATACGGGGTGACTTCGGTGTTCGGCGCCATTCCAGCGGATGTGTTCGAAAGCCCGCACTACGGCCCCATCTTCGGCACGATCAGTTTGCTCGCGATTACTGGCGGCGCGCTCGGCCCCTGGGTGACCGGCCTGATTCACGACGCCACTGGCAGCTATCTGCCCGCGTTTGCGCTGGGTGCGGCCATGTCGGCAGTCGCCGCGTTTGCGATCTGGCGCGCAGCGCCCGGCACTGTGCGTGCTGTGCCCGGCCGGTCGGGCACCAAATCGGACACAAGAGGGTAAGCCCCCCTGCAGCGGCTGGTTCGGGAGGCTCGGGGAGCGGATAGGGCCCGCAGGCCCCAGGGCCTTTCAAAGACCCGAGGGCTTGACCGCGAGCGAGCTTCAGGCTGCTACCGGCGCTACCCGGCTACCGCCTTCACTCTGCCGTGGCTTCAACCACCTGCGGCAGCGAATGCTGCTTCACATCGCCCCGGAGCTTGCGCGCATGCTCTTCTACCTGGCGACGCGCAGCAAGGAAAGCGTCTCGCAACGCAACGTTCACGTCTTCATGGTGGGCATGGTTGGCGACGATGTTGGCGCCCGGCACCGACACGTCGACGCTCACGATGAAGTGTTCGCCCTGTGCCTTATGGTGATGAGGCTTGTCGACCACCACGCGACAGCCCGTGACGTTGGGATGAAACCGTTCGAGCTTCTCGGTTTTTTCCCGGATCAGCTGCTCCAACGCGGGCGAAACATCCATGCCGCGGAAATTGATCTGCAGGGTGGTACGCATCGGTCGTCCTTTCGCGCACGGGGCGCAACGGGGAAAAACCTGTGGCGACGGGTCGTCTTGATCCCTATCCTACTGCGATTCCACGCGTTGCGGGGAAGTCGTCAGACGGGATCTTTTCTGCCGCAAATCGTGCGATGATCGACGGTTTGATACCGATCAAGTAAGGCGCGCCCTCAAGCGCGCATCTCCACCAGCAGATCGCGCGCGGCCACTGTATCGCCCGGCCGCACATGCACCGCCTTCACCAAGCCGTCGCGCTCGGCGCGAATCTGTGTCTCCATCTTCATTGCCTCGATCGAGACCACGGGGTCGCCCTGTTTGACCGCCTGCCCGGCTTTCACCGCGACCGTCACGATCATCCCTGGCATCGGTGCAGCCACCTGTGCGGGATTGGCCGCATCGGCCTGGGGACGCGCCTGCACGCGGCGCGCGCCGCTGCGCTCCACGCGCATCGTTCGCGGCTGGCCGTTCAGCTCGAAGAACACCTTGACGACCCCTTCCTCTTCCGCAGGTGCGGTACCGAGCAGGCGCACGATCAACGACTTGCCCGGATCCAGGTCGATGTTGATTTCCTCGAGCTCGGCCATGCCATAGAAATAGGTGGGCGAGGGCAACACACTGAGATCGCCATAACGCTTTCGATGCGCGGCAAAATCGGCGAACACCTTTGGATACATGAGCCACGATGACAGTTCGGACTCGCTGATTGCGTGTCCGGCGATCTTGTGCACCTGCTCGCGCGCCGCATCCAGGTCGACCGGCGCAATTCGCTCGCCCGGACGGAACGGTCTGGGTGGCTCAGCGACGATGGGCGTTGCGGTGTCGCACTTCAACACCCTGCGAGAAATTTCACGCGGGAACCCATCGGGCGGAAAGCCCAGTTCGCCCCGGAAAAGCGACACCACACTTTCGGGAAACGCGATCTCGCGCTCGGGGTCGAGTACATCGGCCACCGTCAGATCATTCACCGCCATGAAGAGCGCCATGTCGCCCACCACCTTGGAGGTGGGTGTCACTTTCACGATGTCGCCAAACAGGCGATTGACCTCAGCGTAGCGCTCGGCCACTTCGGGCCAGCGATGTTCAAGCCCCAGCGCGCGCGCCTGCTCACGGAGGTTAGTGTATTGACCGCCAGGCATTTCATGGCGATAGACATCGGAGGTGCCAGCGCGAATATC
>JAGWXN010000044.1 GCA_018969885.1 Betaproteobacteria bacterium
AGGACCTGCCCTTGCGAGTTAGCCACGCCAGGCGTGGCGAGTGCCGCGATGGTGGTGAGGCAATGTCGACGGTTCATGAGCGTCTCCCGGTTTGGTGCAGCGGAACCTTCAGGCTCCGATTGCCGCGTTGACCCGTGGCATCACCTTCTCGCCCATCAGAACAATGGAGTTGCGGCCCAGTTCCCGGTCCTGCCAGTCCATACCGCCGTATAGAAGCGTGCCGAAATCCCCGACCTGCTCGCGAAGCGCGAGGATGCCGTCAGCCACCCGGGCAGGGGAACCATAGATCACCAGGTTTTCTACAGTTGCCTCGAGCGTGACTTCGCTGTCGGGTTGGTTTGGATCGTTCTTGAAGAGCGTGAGCGGCGCACCTCGGCGCTTGAGTTTCCCCATCAGCGAGCGGTAGTAGTAGTGATAGGGACCATTGGGGTCGGTGACGTAGCGCCGTGCGGTGGCGTCATCCTTGGCGACGCAGATGCTCTTGGCCACGCGCCAGTTGGCAGGATCAGGCTTTCGTCCGATTCGCTCGCAGCCGGTTACATACTGCGCCCAGTGGGTCTTCACCCATTTGGGCATCAGAAAGTTGGCCGAGATCGTGTCCCAGCCCCGTGCCGCTGATTCCTCTACCCCCTTGGAATTCGGACTGACCGCGGTCACCACAATCGGTGGATGTGGCCGCTGCAGGGGCTTGGGAATCGAGCCCATGCCAGACTCTGGAATGTGCGTCCGTTCGGTTGTGATGTTCCAGTACTTGCCCTGAATCCGATAGGGCGGCTCGCTTTGCCAGAGCTCGAGCACCTGATTGATGGCCTCCAGAAACATGGCAGGGCGATCCATGTCAAAGTTGCCGAAGGCTTCCGCATCAGAGGGCAGTGCGCCCGCGCTGATCCCGAAGATCAGGCGCCCGCCCAGCAGGTGGTCGAGCATGGCGATGGTGCCCGCGGTTTCCACCGGATGATGGTTGGGCATGTTGATGGTGCCGGTGCCCAGTCGAATATTTTTGGTGACATCGGCGAGCGAGGCAATGAACAGCGCCGATGAGGTCACGTTCTCTTCAGGGTCGGTGGCATGTTCACCGCAATAGGCCTCGGCAAATCCCAGCTGGTCGGCGAGCATGAAGGCTTCGCGGTCTTCGGCTAGCGACTGGCGCCAGTCTTTGCCACGGGGGTGCATGGGCATGGTGAAAAAACCGGCTTTCATCGAGCGTCTCCGGAGGGGCTTGCCGCCAGGCGGGCGGCCATCTGTTTGAGTTCCCGGCGGAGCAGCTTGCCGGTGTTGGTGACGGGGAGCGCTTCGATGAATTCGAAGCGATCGGGCGTTTTGTAGGCAGCAGCGAGCGCACGGCAGTGGCTGCGCAGCGACTCTGGGCTCGCCTTCGAATCGCGCGCGGGTACGATGTAGGCGACGATGATTTCGCCCTTCAACGCATCAGGCGCGCTGGTCACGCCCGCGGCGGCGACTGAGGGGTGCTGGCGCAGGACATCCTCGATATCGGCGGGTGCCACATTGATGCCGGCACGCTTGATCATTTCGGAAGTACGGGCCTTGAAGATGAGATCACCGTCGGCAGTAAGCGACCCCAGGTCACCCGTTCTGAAATAGCCATCCGCGGTAAAAGCGTCGGCGTTCTGCGTCGCGCTCTCGCCGATATAGCCCGGTGTGAGATAGCCACTCACCTCGATTGCGCCCACTTCGCCTGCGGGAAGCGGACGGCCGCTGTCCGGGTCGATCACGCGTAGCCTGACCCCCGGCAGCGGCGGGCCCTGTACCGCCATGCGGCGCTCGAGCGGCCAGTGATGCCAAGTGACGCAGCAGTTGCCATACGACTCGGTCTGCCCGTAGACATTGCATACCTCGCGCGCTCCGAGCACCTGCGCAACAGTGGCGACATCCTGCGGCGTGCCGATGGTCATCGCGGTGCGCAGACTTCGGGTGCGCTTCGGCGCAAACTCGGGGTGACTGATGAGCGCATGGGTGATCGCTGGCAGAGTGTAGACCGAGGTGCAACGATGACACTCAATCAGATCGAGTGCCGGCCCGGGTTCGAAGCGTCCCTGCAGCACGAGCGTGGCTCCATGCGAGAAGGTGGCGCACATGGCATTGGCCGCCCCATACGACCAGAAGAGTGGCACGGGCAGCATCACGCGGTCGACAGGGGTGAGTCCCTGCCGTTCGCCGATGTGAAAGCCGTTTTCAATCACCGCACCATGAATGTTCGGCACTGCCTTGGGGTTCGCGGTGGAGCCCGAGGTGTAGAGAATGAAGGCCGTGTCATCGGGGCGGGCGCGTTCGCCTGGAGGCGGCAGTTCGAACGGCGGCGCGCGTTCGATCCAGGTTTGGTAAGGCTCGCCGCCCGCCGGGCAGGTATCGCCCACGACCACCAGCCGCTCGAGCGCGGGCGGACGACGGGCGGAGTCTGCGAGCAGGGTGGCGAATTCATCGGCGTAGGTGCGCTCGCCAAAGCGGTCCAGCGTAATCAGGATACGGGCTGCAGAATCACGAAGCAGGAAGTCAAGTTCGCGCGGCGTGGACCAGGTGGAAAACGGGGCAGCCACTGCGCCGATCGCTGAGACCGCCACGCAAATCTCAACCCATTCAACGCGGTTATTGACCAGGAGCCCCACCTGATCGCCGCGGCGGATGCCCGAGGCCTGAAGCGCAGACGCGAGCGCGAGGCAACGGTCGCGCAGCTGGGGGTAAGTCCATGAACCCCGCTCATCGATCACCGCAGGTTGCTGCGGATAGCGCTCCGCCTGCTCGCAGATCAGGTCGATGAGCGTTCGGCTAAAGGGCGCGCGCATCAGTCTAGGGCCAGCTTAATGCGTTCGGCGACTGCCTTCCAGCGCGCCACGTCACGCGTCATCAGCTCGCTCATCTGGCGCGAGTCCAGATACGCGGGTTCGAGACCGCGCTGACGAAGCCTGGTCTGCGTATCGGGGTCGGCCATGACGCGACCAAGGTCGGCGCTCACTTTCTGGACGACGTCGGCGGGAGTTCGGGCGGGCAGGAGCAGGCCATACCAGATGTCGGCATCAAAGCCCGGCATGCCACCCTCAATAACCGTGGGGAGCTGCGGCATCTGGGGGCTCCGCTCGGCGGTGGTCACCGCCAGTGCTCGCAGCCTGCCATCCTTGATGAAGGCATCAAACGCCGAGAGTGCACCAAACGAAAGCTGCACCTCGTTGGCGACCAGCGCGGTCACCGACGGCCCCGAGCCTTTGTAGGCAACATGCGTCATCGACAGCCCGGCGTTCATGGCAAAGAGTTCGCCCGCCAGATGGGGCGCGGTACCGCTGCCCGCCGATCCGTAGTTGAGCTTATCCGGATTGGCACGGGCGTATTCGATGAGTTCTCGAACCGACTTCACCGGAAGGTTCTGGTTCACCACCACCACGAGTGGGGAGACCGCAAAGCGGCCGGCTGGCGCGAAGTCACGGAGCAGGCTCCAGCTCAGGTTGCGATAAGCGGTGGTATTGATGGTGTAGGAGTTGACGCAGAGCAGGAGGGTGTAACCGTCGGCGGGCGCTCGGGCGACTACATCAGCACCGATATTCCCCGCCGCGCCCGGGCGGTTTTCGATCACCACGCTCTGACCCCACAGCTCAGACAGCTTTTGAGCGACGATGCGCGCAGAAATGTCTGACCCGCCAGGGGCAAAACCGACCACAATCTTGACTGGTCGATCAGGGAAGGCGGCTTGTGCCGGGGTGCCCGAAATCAGACCAGCGGTGGTGGCAATGAGGGCTGCGACAAGGCGAGGGAGCATTCGGCGCCGTGGCGCCGCCGTGCGCTGTCGGGGGTGGTTTTTTAAATGCATGACGGTGATCCTCCTACGCGCAGGATGCGCGGCCGAGTCGGCTAGCGACAGCGCGTGCATCATTTGGCGAAATGGCACGCAACCCGGGGCCAGGCGCAGATTAGTGTGGCTTATGCATAATTTCTACTGATATTTATTTATAC
Source organism: Betaproteobacteria bacterium (assembly GCA_018969885.1). The sequence goes on from JAGWXN010000044.1 coordinate 3,961, forward strand.
TTTCATATAAGTTTATTTAATATTTAAGCCATGCGGCGTGTCAGCCTGACCAATCTGGAAACCCTTTGCTGGATCGCGCGGCTGGGTTCGTTCACCGCAGCGGCCGAGCGCCTGAACGCCACGCAACCGGCTATCTCGGGCCGCATCCGCGAGCTCGAAGAGTCCCTGAAGGTCAAACTCTTTCAGCGGCGCGGCCGGCGGATGGAACTCACCATTCAGGGACGTGAACTGGTCGAGCGGGCGCAGCCGCTCATCGCGCGCATCGAGGAGGTGGTGACCTCACTCGACAATCCCGGCGCAATCACCGGCATCCTGCGGATCGGGGTAGGCGAAATGGTGGCGGTGGCCTGGTTCGGCGACCTGATGGCTCAGCTTCACGAGCGCATGCCCCGCGTCACCTATCAAATCGAGGTCGATCTCACCATCAACATGCGCCAGAAGCTTGAGCTCGGCCAGCTCGATCTGGCCATCATGGCGGCACGGTTGAACAGCGACCGCCTGGTGAGCACGCCGCTGGGCAGCCTGGACATGCTCTGGGTCACCTCACCCGCCGTTCGCAGAGCCATGAAGCGCGAAGGGCGCGAGTTGCGCGAGGTGCTGTCATGTCATCCGATCTGGTGCCTTGCGCGGCCCTCGCACATGTATCCCATGGCGGTTGAAACGCTTAAGGCCCTTGGACTACCTCAGGTGAGCATCAACACCTGTAACAGCCTGCAGACCATGGTGAGCATTGTGATGGCGGGCGGTGGCATTTCAATGCTGCCCGAGAACATGGTGGCCGACGCGCTCAAACGTCGGCAGCTGGTACGCCTCTCGCCGGACATGCCTGCACAGCAGCTTGATTTTGTAATTGCTCACGATCGCGATCAGGAGCAGCCGGTGGTGCGGCATATCGCGCGACTGGCGGTGCAGGCGAGTACGTTTGTGCGGTCCGGTCAGTAGGTTCGGCTAGAGCAGTTCCCGCTTTAGCACCTTGCCCGCGGGGCTCACTGGCAGGGACCCGCGGAACTCAACCAACCGGGGTACCTTGTAAGGGGCAAGGTGGGCTTCACAGAATTCGATCACCTCTGCGGCACTGCACATCCTGTCTGCCTTCAGAACCACTACAGCTTTGACCACCTCGCCCATGACCGGGTGGGGGGCGCCAACCACTGCCACCTGTGCGACTGCAGCCATTCGGGCGACGACGCCCTCCACCTCGGTTGATGCGATTTTGTGTCCGCCGGAAATCACTTGATCACGATCACGGCCAACAATGAAGAAATAACCGTTCTCGTCTTGCCAGGCGAGATCATGGGTCTTGAACCACCCTGAGTCCATGGATTCAGCGGTTCGATCAGGCGCTCGATAGTAACCAGGTGTCAGGCGCTCTGATTTGACCAGCAACTCTCCGGTGAGGCCAGCGGCCACGTCACGCCCGAGATCATCAACGATACGAACCTGCGCGCCCTCAACCAGTTTGCCGACCGATCCGTAGGGTGGTGAAGCGGTTCGCCTGAGGTCAAACGAAAAAATAGGTGTGCATTCAGAAAGCGCGTAGTAGTCGCGCAGCTGAATTCCGGTTGCGGCCTCAAAGTCTTCCTTCAACTGCGGAGCGGCAGGCGCGCCGGACGCTGCCATCATCCGAACCGATGATAGGTCGTAGTGCAGTCCCGTCTGTCTGAGGTGTTCGAGCATCATGGCGTACATGGTGGGCACCCCCACCATGTAAGTGGCGCGCTCGGCTTGGATGGCCTCGAGCACACTTGCCGGATGGAACTTCCGAAGGAGCAGCACGCAGGCGCCTGCACAAAGCGCCGCATAGGAAGCAGAAAACATTCCGAAGGTGTAAGAAAGAGGGAGCGCGCACACTGACACGTCATCCGGGCCAATATTCCAGACCGTCTGCAAAGCGACGGCTGAGCGCACTTCCATAGCGTCGGTGGCGATCACGCCCTTTGGTCTCGCAGTGGTGCCCGATGTGTGGACGACAAGCGCCATATCCTCAGGCGATCGCTCGATTTCGCGTTCGATTGCGCGTTCGACCAGCCCGGGAACCGTCTGCTGAACGGAATCATTCAGGAGTTCGTCGAAGGTGGTGATGCAATCGCCGCTACCCAGGAATTGAGCGGCAGCCCGCACGCGATCCAGCATCTCGTTGTCGCACACGATAACGTTCGGATCGACGGTGCTTAGGATGTAGGTCACTTCCTCGGCGGTTAAATCCGGGTTGATCGGAAATAGCGTGGCGCCACAACGTAGTACTGCGAGGTAGACAAGGTAGTGCTCCGGACAATTCGCCGCGATCATGCACAGCCGGCCTCCCTGGCCGAGGCCGCGTGCGCGCAATGCGCGGGTTAGTTGGAAAGAGTGCTCGCGTAACTCGCCGCAAGTGATCGTCCGGCCTGCGAACCTTACGGCCCACCGCTCAGGTTGGCGGATCGAGTGAGCATCGATGAGCGAGAGCGCGCTCAGCGCAGGGGGCCCGGTCATTGCAAATGTGTCAGAGTCCGATCGCCTGGCCATCACCGGCCAGCAATCGGCGCGCGATGATGGTCTTTTGGATTTCGTTGCTACCCTCAACCAGAACAAAATAGGGCGCTTCGCGGTAATACCGCTCTGCCGGAAAATCTGACACATAGCCCGAGCCGCCGTGAATGCGCACACAATTGAGTGCGACTTCCGCGCAGACCTCACCCGCGAACAGCTTGGCCATCCCCGCAACCATGTCGGCGCGACCGCCGCGCGCTTTGACGATGGCTGCCTCCTGAACGAGCGTGCGCGCAGCGAGCGTTTTGGCGCCCATGTCGGCGAGAAGTCCCTGAATGGCCTGATGCTGGCCGATCGCCTGGCCAAAAGACTGCCGCGCTGCGGCGTAGTCGATTGCGGACCTGAGTGCAGAGCGGGCAAGACCGACCGCGGTGGCCCCCATGGCGATTCGGCCGGTTTCGATGGCGTCCAGCATCTGCTGTAGCCCCTCGCCTGGCACGCCGCCGATCAGCTCTGCATCGCTCAGTACAACCGTGTCGAAATTGAGTTCGGTGACATCGACATGCCGGTGCGCCATGGTTTTAGCGCGGCCTCCCACCGAAAAGCCGGGCAAACCTTTTTCGAGCATGAACAGGCTAAAGCCCTTCTTGCCTTCGCCAGTGCGGGTGAGCACGATCACTGCGCCCGAACTACCGCCGTTGGTGATGAAAATTTTGCTACCGTTCAACTGCCACTGTCCGTCGGGACCACGCGTGGCACGCGTTCGGATCGCCTGCAAATCACTGCCGCCGTTGGGTTCGGTAAGCGCGATGGCGACGCGCAGTTCGCCAGTGGCCATCCTGGGAAGAAAACGCGCCTTCTGCTGATCAGTGCCGTATCGCGCAAGCATCGATGAAGCCGAGAAGTGGCTGTTGAGGTAGCAATTGAGCGCGGTCCATCCGTAGGCCAGCTCCTCCATGATGCGGGCATAGGTGGGGATGTTGACCCCCAGGCCGCCGAATGCCGGTGGCACCGCTGCGCCAAACAGACCGAGCTCGGCGAGCGAACCGATCAGATGGTTGGGATAGGTATCGGAGGCCTCGAGCGCTTGGACTTTGCCCAGGATATCGCGCTCGACAAAGCGCCGAACGCCCTCGACCAGGTCTTCGTCGTGGTGTGTGTCAGGACTCATGGGGGTGATAGTGGCGGCGGAACCTGCGCAGGTCAAACCGACCACGCCAGCACCGGCCTCGCCACCGGGCAAACCGACTCAAACGCGCGCGCAACGCGCAGCACCATCGCGTCATCAAACATCCGCCCTACAAACTGGATACCCAGTGGCAGCCCCTCTTTCGAAAGTCCGCACGGCACCGTGATGGCCGGCTGCTGGGTCAGGTTGAACGGGTAGCTGTAGGGCGTCCAGCCCAGCATGGTTTCGGCATTCATCGGGACGCTGCCCGGCGGACGGGCGTCGAACGCGGGGATGGCAACCGAGGGCGTGATCAGCACATCGTAGCGGGTCATGAACTGCCGCATAAGCGAACCCAGCGCACCACGCTGCATGGTGAGGTCATGGATGCGGGCGAGGTCGATGGTTTGCCCGATCTGCGCCTGAGCGGCGAAGTCGGGGTCGGTGACCGCGCGTTGCGCGTCGCTCAGCGATCGCCAGATCGAGGCTGCGCCCGCAAACCAGAGTCCCGTACTGATGTGAAGCGGGTCATCGAACCCGGGGTCGACCGACTCGATCTGTGCGCCGAGTTCCTGTAGGCGATGCACGCTGCGATCGACCGCGGCAGCCACTTCGGGATGGAGCGAACGCACATAGCCCAGGGTCGGCGAATAGGCCATGCGCAGCCCCCGAATGCCATCGTCGAGCCCGACGGTGTAATCGCGTGCATCGGGCGGGAGGGATGTCCAGTCGCGCGGATCGGGCTGTGACATCACGTTCAGCATGAGCGCTGCGTCGCGCACCGACATCGTGTGCGGGCCCAGATGCGCCACTGTGCCAAAGGGCGAGAGCGGATACGCGGGCACGCGCCCGAAGCTGGGCTTGAGCCCCACGTTGCCGCAGAAGGCGGCGGGAATACGAACGCTGCCCGCACCGTCGGTTCCGACCGCAACGGGCCCCAGACCGGCGGCCACCGCGGCGGCGGCGCCGCCCGATGAGCCGCCCGGCGTACGGTCCAGATGCCAGGGGTTGCGTGTGAGGCCGCTTCGCGGCGAGTTGGTCTCGCCTTTGCAGCCGTATTCGGGTGTACTGGTCTTGCCAAGCAGCACCGCACCGGCTTCGCGCAGGCGCGCAGTCACCGGCGCGTCGATATCCCAGGGCTGTTCAGCGACCACGGTATGGCTACCGCGCAGCGTGGGCCAGCCTCGCGTGAGAATCAGGTCCTTGATCGTGGCCGGAACGCCTTCCAGCGCGCCCACTGGTGTGCCTCGTTGGCGATGCTGCTGCCAGGCCCGTTCGCTTTCGCGCGCGCTTGCCAGTGCCTGCTCGGGGGCGACCAGCACCAAAGCGTTGAGCAAGGGATTGAGCCGCTCGATGCGGGCAAGGACCGCCTGCGCGACCTCGACCGGAGACAGCTGTCGGCTGGCGTAGGCGGCAAGCAGTTCAGAAGCGGTGAATTGGCATGGGTCGGTCGGGCTCGCGGGCATGACTGCTCCTGATGACGGCGCGGGCGCAGGCCCGCTCAGGGACGGGTTCGGGTGAGCGGCGACAGGTGTCGCCAGGCGAGATCAGCCGGGTCGGCTGCCATCGGCGCGCCGGATTTGCAGATCAGCACATGACTCGCAATCGGTGTGAAGTCGGCTCGGAAATGGTTCGAGCTTTTCACCCCGATGATTCGCATCGCTTCAGCATCGATTCCGACCATGCCCAGCAGGACCCGATCGAGCAGCTGCGTCTTGCCGCTCACCACTGCGATCAGCACGCCATCGATTTCCAGGCAGGCGCTTGGTCCGAGGTTGACGGGAGCGCCTGTCATCATCGGGCCCCTGAGCGTGGTACGCCCATCGCTCAGCCGCCGGACCTTGAAGCGGCCCGTAAGGGGTGGCGGGCTCATCCCGGAATAGATTGGTACGGACCGCCCGATCGCGCGCTCGATGAATGCGCCGGTGCCGGCCGCGTGTGCGGCGAGCGCGGTCTCGGGATCAAAGAGAAGCCCAAAGGCCACCTGCCCGGGAAACGCCCGGCCCGCACCCTGGTTGATGAAGGCGTGGAGCAGTCCCGTGGTGTTGCTGTCGCCCCCCGCACCCGGATTGTCTTCGGTATCAGCGATCACGACAGGAGCGCTGGCCGGTGCTGCGAGAGCGAGCGCGCGCGCCACGCAGTCGGACGCGTTTAACACGTCGGTGCGCCACTGCTCGGGCGGACCTGCCTCGGCAAAGAACGCGTCGGCCGCAGCGCTTGCAGCCGCTGGCGTATCGGCGTGTGCCCACAGCACTGGCGCGCACTCCGGAAAATCAGCGGCCGGAAAGCCCATGCAAAAGCTGAGCGAGGCGCGATGCGAAAGCTCGATCTCGCCCAGCCGCCGGTAGAGCCCCTCGGCGGGTTGGGTCCAGGTGCTTTGGGCATTGAGTGGAATCAGGTACGGGAGGCGCCGCACTGCGACTGCCTGTGGGCGGCCGATTGCCAGCCTCCGCTCGAGGAGCGCTGCCGCCCGGGCGCCGGTGTCGGCCATGTCGATATGCGGATAGGTGCGGTAGGCCACCAATGCGTCGCTCAGCTCGAACATCCGGGTGGTGATGTTGCCATGCAGATCCAGGCTGGCCACCAGCGGCCGGTCGGGGCCGATCAGCGCGCGCACGCGCGCAAGCAGTTCGCCCTCAGCATCGTCGGCGTGCTCCGCGACCGCTGCGCCGTGCAGGTCGAGATATACCGCGTCCAGCCCCTCTGTGAGGGCTTCGCGAAGATCCTCGAGCAGATCTGCGCTGATACGCTCGAACGCGTCCCGGGTGACGTGCGCGGAAGGCGATGCCCCGGCCCAGCCCGAGGGGATCACCTGCCAGCCCCGCTCGCGCGCCGCGCGGGCGAATCCTGCGATCGGGATGTTCACATCCTGCAAGGTCTCAAGCATGGCCGCGCCACGTTGATAGGCGGGAAAGCCGTCGCCGCGATTGAACGCAGCCCAGTCGGCGCGGCTGGGCGCGAAGGTGTTGGTCTCGTGCTGGAAGCCAGCGATCAGAATTCGCATCGGGGAGGACAGGTGAGAGGCGACCGTTCAGCGGCCGGTATCGAGACCCGCTGGCGCGCTGGCCAGCAGATGACGGGTGTAGGGGTGCTGGGGCGAGGCATACAGGGTTTGTGTGACGCCCTGTTCAACGATCCGCCCGCGCTGCATCACGATCACCCGGTCGCAGAGTTGAGCCGCCACGCGCAGGTCGTGCGTGATGAAGAGCAGCCCCAGACCGAGCTGTGACTGAATATCCCGCAGTAGATCAAGGATCTGGGCCTGCACGGATACATCGAGTGCGGAGACCGCTTCGTCTGCGACCAGCACCTCGGGCTGACAGGCCAGTGCTCGGGCAATCGCGATCCGCTGCCGCTGACCGCCGCTGAACTGACTCGGATAGCGATCGAGTGATTGCGCCGGCAGTCGCACCTGACCGATGAGCCGTTCGGCGAGCGCCTGCGCGTCAGCGCGTGAGGCACCGAAATTCATTGCCCCTTCGATGATTGACTGACCCACGGTACGGCGCGGGTTCAGCGATCGATTGGGGTCTTGGAAGACCACCTGGACGCGGTGCCGAAGCGACCTCAGCATGCGCTCTGGGCGCCGGGCTACTTCATCGGATCCCCAGAAAATATCGCCTTCAGTGGGGTCGATCAGTCGGATCAGACAGCGCGCGAAGGTGGACTTTCCCGATCCGGATTCGCCGACGATACCGATCGTTTCGCCCCCTTCCAGTGCGAGGCTCGCATCCTTCAGCGCGGCGGTTTCCTGGCGGCGCCCCACCCAGTCACGGCTTACATAGGTCTTACCGACCGCATGGGCTGATAACCGGGTTGCGGCGGGTGGCCGCTCGCGTGGCGCGGGCGGGGTCATGCCGGGTACCGCGGCGAGCAGCATGCGGGTGTAATCGGCCGATGGGGTGCTCAGAATCTGATCCCTGGGCCCCTGCTCGACGCAGCGCCCTTCATGCATCACCAGGATATCGTCGGCAATCTCGGCCACCACGCCCATGTCATGCGTGATGAACAGCACCGCGCTGCCCTGGTCACGCTGCAGTTCTGCAATCAGGGTCAGAATTTCCTTCTGGGTGGTGACATCGAGCGCGGTGGTGGGCTCGTCACAGATGAGGAGGGCCGGCTTGAGGATGACCGCCATCGCGATCACGATCCGCTGGCGCTGGCCGCCGCTCAACTGATGGGGGTAGCTGTGAAGAATCCGGTCGGGCTCGCTCAGGTGCACGCGCTCAAGCACGGCTCGAATGGCGCGCTGGCGCTCGGCCAAGGATTCTCGCGTGTGGGTTCGAAGGAGTTCGTCAATCTGGTCGCCGCAGCGCATGACCGGATTGAGAGCGGTCATGGGCTCCTGAAACACCATTCCCATGGCCTTGCCGCGCAGTGCTCGCAGGCGAGCGCGATCGGCCTCGAGGAGCGACTCTCCCTCAAGACGGATACGGCCCGCAGTTACCCGCAACTCGCGAGGGAGCAGTCCCATCACCGAGGTGGCCATCACCGATTTTCCCGAGCCCGACTCGCCCACCACGCAAAGGGTGCGCCCAGGTTCGATCGCAAGCGAAAGCGACGTGACCGCGTGCGTGCGATCGCCGCCTGGCGGGAGCGCGATGTCGAGCTGATCGATCTCCAGGGTGGCGATACAGGTCACCGTTTGGCAAATTTTGGATCGAGCACGTCGCGCAGACCATCACCCAGCAGATTGAGCGCGAGCACGGTGGGAACCAGGAACAACGCTGGATACAGCACATTGCCTGGGTACTGACTGAACTGCGTACGGCCCTCGGCCATGATGTTGCCCCAGGTGGGGATTTCGGCCGGTAGCCCCAGGCCGAGAAAACTCAGAATGGCTTCGAGCAGCACGGCTGACGCAGCAACGAAGGTGCCCTGCACCAGCAGGGGCGCGAGCGCGTTGGGCAGGATATGCCTGAGAAGAATCGCTGGCGTGGGGGTGGCGAGCGCGCGGGCGGCCTCCACAAAGGGCTCTTCGCGCAGGGTGAGCACGAGCGAGCGTACCAGCCGCGACACCCGCGGAATTTCGGGGATTGCGATCGCGACCACTACGGTTGTGATGCTGGCTCCGAGCGCCGCCACCAGCGCAATTGCAAGCAGGATCGCAGGAATCGCCATCAGTCCGTCCATGATGCGCATCAGGACCAGATCGGCGGCGCGGAAGTAGCCCGCGAGCATGCCGATTGCACCGCCTGCGATAAGCGCGAGGAGTGCTGTGCTGATCGCGACCAGCAGCGAGACGCGCGCGCCGTAGAGCACCCGGCTGTAGAGGTCGCGCCCGAAATTATCGGTGCCCAGCCAGAAGGCATGCGCGACCTGCGTGCCATCAACCAGAGTGAACGGGCCGGTGTGACCGGCGGCGCGGTTGATGTTGTTGTAGTCCATGACCGCGGGATCGACTGTGCCAAGAAATGGCGCAAGTACGCCCATCGCAAACACCAGCGCGAGCACGCCTGCACCGAATCGAAACGCGCCATTCGCCCAGAGCTTCTGGAGGGTGTTCATCAGTAGCGGATCCGTGGATCAAGCGCGAGATAGCTGAGGTCGACCAGCAGATTGATCAGTACATAGATGAGTGCAAAAAACATGACCAGGCCCTGGATCACGGGAAAGTCGCGGTTCAGCACCACATCGACTGTGAGTGATCCCAGGCCCGGGATGGCGAATACGGTTTCAGTCACCACCACGCCGCCAATCAGAAGCGCAACCCCGATGCCGATCACGGTGACGATTGGCACTGCGGCGTTCCGAAGCGCATGGCGGATGAGCACCACGTGCTCCGAGACGCCCTTGGCTCGCGCGGTCCGGATGTAGTCTTCAGTGAGGGCCTCGGATACGGCTGCGCGTGTAATGCGGGCGATCAGCGCAACATAAATGATCGACAGTGCAGCCCAGGGCAGGATCAGATGGCGCGCCCAGCCCGCCAGCCCTTCCTTTCCGCCCAGAGGCCGATAGCCCTGTACCGGGAGCCAGTCGAGTTGAATCGAGAAAAGATAGATCAGCACATAGCCGGTGACAAAAACCGGGATTGAAAACCCGGCCACTGAGATGACAGACAGCGCCCGATCGACCCAACCGCCCATTCTCGAGGCCGCGAGCGCGCCCAACGGCACCGCAATCAGCACCGCCATCAGGATGGTGCCGATAGCGAGTGAGGCGGTGGGCTCCAGGCGCTGCGCGATCAGTTCAGCCACAGGCTTATTCAGGAAGTAGGAGTAGCCCAGATCGCCCTGCACCACCCGCCCCAGCCAGATTCCAAACTGCACCGGCAGAGATCGGTCCAACCCGAGCTTGGCACGGATCTGCTCGATATCGGCGGTGGTGGCCGAGTTACCCGCGATGACGGCGGCCGGGTCACCCGGGGCGAGGCGCAGGATCAGAAAGACCACGCACGAGACCACGAACAACACCGGCACCACCGCCGCAAGGCGGCTGACAACAAATCGCAACATCAGCGGCCGACCGCGTCAGCGCGTCGTCATTTCTTGGTGATGTTCCAGAGCACGGGTACGCCAGGGGTTTCGAGCACGCCGTCGATGATGTCACGTACCGCTGCGGGCTGTCGGTACTGACCCAGCGGCGCGTGCGTGGCGGTCTCAAAGGCAATCGCCTGGATCTGACTCGCGATTTTCTTTTTCGCCTCAACGCTATCGGCGCGCGCGAAATCGTCTTTCAGCTTTTCGATCCGCGGCTCGTCCTGCCAGCCAAACCAGCCCTTGTCGCCCTTGGCGTTGAACATGGCCATGGTGAGCGGGTTCGAGATGTCGCCTGCCGTCCAGGCTGTGAGGAAAAGATTCCAGCCGCCGGCGCTGGGCAGATCTTTCTTGGCGCGACGCGCGACGAGCGATGCCCAATCCATCTGCTGGAAATCGACTTTGAAACCGGCAGCCTCAAGCTGCTGCCGGGCAACCAGCGGGATTTTTGCGATGGAGGCGAGATCGGTGGGCCGCATCAGCACGATCGGCTCGCCCTTGTAGCCCGCCTCAGCGAGCAGCGCCTTGGCGCGCGCGATGTTGGGCGACCCGGTGAACTCGCCGGTGTTCTCGTCGGCGTAGGGGGTGCCGCAGGGGTACATGCTGCGGCAGACCCGGCCAAGCTCGGGCACGCCCACCTGGGTGGCGATATAGGCTTGCTGACCCATTGCCAGCATGGCCGCCTGGCGCACCTTGGGGTTGTTGAAGGGCGGATGCAGGTGGTTGAATCGCATGATGAACTGCAGACCCGCCGGTGAAAAATCAATGACCTTGATGCCCGCAGTTTTGGTGAGCGTGTAGTACTGCTCGAAAGCCGGTTGCTCGACCATATCGACTTCGCCCGCCTTCAATGCATTGAACTGGGTTTGCGGGTCGCGGATGATCACCCACTCCACGCGGTCAAAATTGACCTTGCGCCCGCCCGCCATACTGCTTGAGGGTTCGTTACGCGACTGATAACGCGGGTTGCGCTCGTAAACCGCTTTGGCCCCCGGCTTGAATTCATCGGCCTTGAAAATGAACGGCCCGGAGCCGATGGCTTCTTTGATCTGCTCGGTGCCCGGCGTGTTGGCGATGCGCTCCGGCATGATGAACGGCACGTTGGACGAAGCCTTGCCGAGCGCGTCAATCAGGATGCCAGTGGGTTCCTTCAGCACAATTTCGAAGGTGTTGGCATCAGGGGTCTGGTAGCGGTCGATGAAGCCGCTCAGCACGCCCCCCATTGCATCGCGCGAGGCCCAGCGTTTGAGTGAGGCCACCACGTCTGCGCTGGTGACGGTTTTGCCGTCGTGGAACTCAAGGCCGCTCCGGAGCGTAAAGCGCCAGGTTTTCTTGTCGGCCGATACCGAGTAGGTGTCGACCATCTGCGGCTTGACGTTGCCCTGCGCATCTTCTGAGAACAAGGTGTCGTACACCATGTAGCCATGATTTCGCGTGACGTAGGCGGTGGTCCAGATCGGGTCGAGCACCGCCAGATTCGCGTGCGGGACAAACCGGAAGATGCGGTTTTCTGCCTGCGCCGACGCGTCAAGCGGAATGAGCGCAGCAAGCCCCAGTGCGACAGCACCTGATAAGACAGCACGTCGGATCATGATCGCCTCTTCCAGTGGGTTGGGATATGGATTTCGGGCCATGGCCGATCTTGCTCGGGGCCCGGCCAGGATCACGAGGAGAGAATATCGGACTGCCAGGCGGCGGACAAGACTGGACGGAGCGCCTGCCTGCGCGGCGGGTGAGCGCACGTCAGAGGAGTGAGCAGGCCTGCGGCCCTGCGCCGCGGGTACGCCCGGATTGCGCAGGCTGCCGATCAAGCAGCGGATAACTGCCCGATCAGGTCCTGAAACGCACGCACTGTGAGATCGATATCGTGGCTGTTGGTGGATTCGAGCGGGTTATGGCTGATGCCCGAATTTTCACCTCGAACAAACAGCATCGCCTGGGGCATCAGATCGTGCAGCTTCATGGCGTCGTGCCCGGCGCCACTGGGCATGCGAAACACGGGTAGACCCAGCGCACGCACTGCGTGTTCCCAGCGCGCCTGCCAGGCGGGGGCGCTGGGTGCCGCGGCAACCCGCATCGTTTCTTCGAGTTGGAAGCTCACGCCGCGCCGAGCGCAGATTGCCGATAGCTCGCGAAGCAGATCGTTTGCACAGGTATTTCGCACCGAATCGGTGGTGGCGCGCACGTCGAGGCTGAAGCGGCTGCGCCCCGGCACCACATTGATCGACCCGCCCGGTACTTCAAGGATACCGACCGT
>JAGWXN010000441.1 GCA_018969885.1 Betaproteobacteria bacterium
GTCACTGCTGCTGGGTGACCCTTATCACTGCGAGTGTCTGGTCACCGGGCGCCTGCTTGCCGAGCGGCTGCAGCTTGCACCCGAGCAGTTCCGGGTCACATTTCAGTCGCGTTTTGGCAAGGCCGAGTGGCTACAGCCCTATACCGATCGCACGCTTGAAGAGCTGGGCGCGCAAAAGACCGGCCGCGTCGATGTGGTGTGCCCGGGGTTCGTGTCCGATTGCCTTGAAACGCTGGAGGAAATCGCGATCGAGGGTCGGGAAACCTTCATCGCCGCCGGCGGATCCGATTACCGCTATCTGGGCTGCGTCAACGACTCTGCGGAGTTCATCTCGGCGCTTGCCCGTCTGGTGGAGCGGCATGTCGCGGGGTGGCCGGGCACCGCCACCGAGCCGGGCTGCCCCCATGCCGCATTGGCTAAGCGACGGGAGCGTGCCGTTGCACTCGGCGCGGAGCGCTGAGCGTTCTTGCCTGCGGCAGGGCTTGAAACGCTGGCGACAATCCCCATTTCAGAGCGGATGTTTTCGCATACGGGCGAGCCTGACCTCCTCGTATGTCTGAGCGTTTCGTGGCAAGTCTCTGTTCTTAAAGGTTTTGTCAATGACGGAATCCGATAAATCAGCTGCTGGTGCGACGCAGCAGACCGATCCGGCCAGTGCCGGTCCTGGGTCGCAGTCGCATGCGTCGGCAAGTTCAGCAAACGCAGTACCCGGTTCTGGAAACGCTGCAGGCACCGCACCGGCCGATGCAGCGGCCGCGGGCTCGCCGGGTGCAGCCCCTTCCGCGGTAGAGGCGCTCGCGCGCGCCCAGGCTGAGGCGATCGAGTTTCGCGATCTCTATCTGCGCGCCAAGGCGGATACCGAAAACATCCGGCGCCGTGGCCAGGAAGATGTGGCCAAAGCGCACAAGTTTGCGGTTGAAGGCTTCGCGGAAAGCCTGCTGCCGGTTCGGGATAGTCTGGAAATGACGCTTGCCAACGCCGCAGCCTCGCCCGAAAGCCTGAAGGAAGGGGTGGATGCCACCCTCCGGCTGCTGGTATCGGCCTTCGAGCGGGCCCGGGTCACCGAACTCAATCCTGTGGGACAGAAATTTGATCCCAATCGGCACCAGGCCATTTCGATGGTACCGGTGGCCTCCACCAATCCGCCTGTGGCCGCCAATCATGTGGTGACGGTGCTGCAGAAAGGCTATCTGATCAACGACCGCGTGCTGCGACCTGCCATGGTCACGGTTGCGCAGGGCTGAGCGCGCATCGGCAGTCGCGCGCGCTCCGTCTTGATTTTGAACGTTCAACCACCCATCTGATTGTCCGTTGCCGGCCAGTTGCCGGCCCCTTCATCGATTTCCTGAGGACCTTCTCATCATGGCCAAGATCATCGGCATCGACCTCGGCACCACCAACTCCTGCGTTGCCATCATGGAGGGCGGTCAGCCCAAGGTGATTGAAAACTCAGAGGGCGCGCGCACCACGCCGTCCATCATCGCCTACATGGAAGACGGCGAAATTCTGGTTGGGGCACCGGCCAAACGTCAGGCGGTCACGAATCCGCGCAACACGCTTTACGCGGTCAAGCGCCTGATTGGCCGCAAGTTCCAGGAAAAGGAAGTCCAGAAAGACATCGGCCTGATGCCTTACACCATCGCCAAGGCCGATAACGGTGACGCCTGGGTGGAAGTGCGCGACATGAAACTCGCGCCGCCGCAGGTGTCTGCCGAAGTGCTTCGAAAAATGAAGAAAACCGCCGAGGACTATCTCGGTGAAGAGGTCACCGAGGCGGTGATCACGGTACCCGCCTACTTCAACGACAGTCAGCGCCAGGCGACCAAGGATGCGGGTCGGATCGCGGGTCTGGAAGTCAAACGGATCATCAACGAGCCCACTGCTGCGGCGCTTGCCTTCGGTCTCGATAAGGCGGCCGGCAAGGATCGGAAGATCGCAGTCTATGACCTGGGCGGCGGCACATTTGACGTCTCCATCATCGAAATTGCCGACGTCGATGGTGAAAAACAGTTCGAAGTCCTTTCCACGAACGGTGACACCTTCCTGGGGGGTGAAGACTTCGATCAGCGTCTGATCGATTTCATCATTGGCGAGTTCAAGAAGGATCAGGGCGTCGACCTGTCCAAAGATGTACTCGCGCTGCAGCGCCTGAAGGAGTCGGCCGAGAAAGCCAAGATCGAGCTGTCGTCCAGTCAGCAGACCGAGATCAATCTTCCCTACATCACGGCAGACGCCTCGGGCCCCAAGCATCTGAACCTCAAGGTCACGCGCGCCAAGTTCGAGGCGCTGGTGGAGGAGCTGATCGCCAACACCATCGAGCCCTGCCGGATTGCGCTCAAAGACGCTGGCGTCAGTGCTTCGCAGATCGACGACGTGATCCTGGTGGGGGGCATGACACGCATGCCCAAGGTTCAGGAGAAGGTGAAAGAGTTCTTCGGTCGTGAGCCGCGCAAGGACGTGAACCCCGATGAGGCGGTGGCCGTGGGTGCCGCAGTGCAGGGTGCGGTGCTGTCGGGCGAACGCAAGGACGTGCTGCTCCTCGATGTCACGCCGCTGTCGCTGGGTATCGAGACGCTGGGCGGCTTGTTCAAGACGACATTTTCTGAACCAACGAAATTGATCTCACATCTGGTGA
>JAGWXN010000442.1 GCA_018969885.1 Betaproteobacteria bacterium
TTGATCTCCAGCTTGAGCGTTCGGCGCGCGAGCCGCTCGCGCTCTGGACCATGGCCAGCCGGATGGATGCCGGCACCGCCGCCCTTCTGCTGGAGTTCCGCGAACAGGACAAACGCTGGCGGGTTGATCGCGAAGAGCGCCTGATCGATTCCGCGCAAGCCAATCGGGAACTGGTGCGAAACCTGGCTCACGAAATCAAGAATCCGCTCGGTGGAATTCGCGGGGCGGCGCAACTCCTTCAATCGGAACTGGACTCTGCCGATCTGCGCGAATACACCGAGGTGATCATCAAAGAAGCCGACCGGTTGCAGGACCTGGTCGACCGACTGCTCGCGCCGCATCGCAAGGCGCGCCTGCTCGCCGAGCTGAATGTCCACGAGGTCTGCGAGCACGTGCGGTCTCTTCTTCTTGCCGAGTATCCGCGAGGCCTCAGAGTGGTGCGTGATTACGACGTCAGCATCCCTTCTCTTACGGGCGACCGCGAGCAACTGGTGCAAGTGCTACTCAATCTGGTGCGTAATGCCGCGCAGGCCTTGCATGGACGGGGGCGAATTGAGCTGCGTACCCGGATTGCGCGCCAAGTTGTGATCGCCAAGCAGCGCTGGAAGCTGGCACTTGAATTGCATGTGGTCGATGACGGTCCTGGGATCCCGGAAGACATTCGCGAGCGAATTTTCTTCCCGCTGGTATCCGGACGTGAAGGGGGAACGGGTCTCGGACTGACGCTGGCGCAGACCTTCATTCAGCAGCATGGAGGCCTGATCGAGTGCGATAGCCGGCCGGGCCGAACCGATTTCTGCATTCTTCTGCCTTTGCGGTGAGTAGCCAACGATGAGCGCAGTCTGGGTAGTGGATGACGATCAGTCGATCCGTTGGGTGCTTGAGAAGGCACTCGGCCGCGACGGCTTCGATGTGCGTGCCTTCTCAAGCGCACGCGAGTGCCTGCGCGCCTTGTCGGTTGACGAGCCCGACGTTCTGGTCTCCGACATCCGTATGCCGGGTGAGTCCGGCATCGAACTGCTGCAGCAGGTCAAGGTGGATCACCCCGCGATGCCGGTGATCATCATGACCGCATTCTCCGATCTTGAGAGCGCGGTGTCGGCTTTTCAGGGCGGTGCCTTTGAGTATCTGCCCAAACCTTTTGATGTACCGAAGGCAGTGGAGCTGATTCGTCGCGCGGTGGAAGAATCCGAACGCGACCAGCTCGGGGCAGATCCGGTTGAGCCCGGGGTCGATATCCTGGGACAGGCGCCCGCCATGCAGGAGGTCTTCCGGGCTATCGGCAGGCTGTCACAGTCCAATGTGACCGTACTGATCACAGGCGAATCGGGAACTGGAAAGGAACTGGTCGCACGGGCACTGCATCGACATAGCCCGCGGGCCGATCGGGTGTTCGTTGCGCTCAATACTGCGGCAATTCCGCGTGATCTTCTCGAGTCCGAGTTATTCGGCCACGAGCGCGGTGCGTTCACCGGTGCGCAACAGATGCGACGTGGGCGTTTTGAACAAGCGGAGGGCGGAACGCTGTTTCTCGACGAGATCGGGGATATGCCGGCCGAACTCCAGACACGATTGCTGCGTGTGCTGTCTGACGGACATTTCTATCGCGTGGGCGGACACCAGCCGCTGAAGGCTAATGTGCGAGTCATTGCCGCCACGCATCAGAACCTAGAGGATCGCGTACGCCAGGGACTGTTTCGTGAAGATCTGTTCCACCGGCTGAACGTCATCCGGTTGCGCTTGCCGGCGTTGCGCGAGCGCTCTGAAGACATTCCGCTTCTCATCCGGCATTTCCTGTCGCGCAGCGCGCATGAACTCGGCGGCGAGCCCAAACGTGCGACCGACGAGGCGATCCGCGTGATGAGTGCGTCCCCCTGGCACGGTAACGTCCGTCAGCTCGAAAACGTCTGCCGTTGGCTGACGGTGATGGCGCCTGCGCAGGTGATTGAAGTCAAGGATCTGCCGCCCGAAATTCGCGGAACGTCATCACCCGAAAACGCCGCGGCAATGAGCGGTCATGCTGGCTTCGGCGGCCCGATGGGCGCTGGCCTCGGGGGCGGCGGCCCGTCGGGTACGAGTACTGCACATGACAGTGCCATGACGGCGTTTCAGTCCGAAGCCGTCCCGTTCGCAGCGGCGCTTCCGCGGTCCGATCAGGCAGTGCAAGCGGGCGGGGCGGGCTCGCACGCCGGGGCAGGCGCGGCCGCTCCGGCAGCATCGGGGGGCATCTTTCCCTGGGGGGCAGCCATGCCCGCGTCGAATCAGGCTGGGGTCCCCGGCGCTCCATCGGTGGGATCCGCGGACTCGGCGGCAAGCCTGGCTGATGCGGCAGGAGCCAACTTGCCGCCCGCGTGGGTCGTGCAGCTCGAAAAAGATGTGTCGCTGCGCCTCAACTCCCAGTCGGTGGAGGAACGGCTCCAGGGAGATAGCGAGCTGATGGATCGACTCACCCGGCTGTTCGAGGCAGCGGTGATTCGTACGGCGCTTCGCCACACCCGGGGTCGGAGAATTGATGCAGCCCTCAGGCTGGGCATCGGCCGAAACACCATTACCCGGAAAGTGCAGGAGCTTAAGCTCGAGGAAGGCTCTGACCTGACCTGAGCG
>JAGWXN010000443.1 GCA_018969885.1 Betaproteobacteria bacterium
CCAGCGAGCGGTGGGCTCGTCCAAGGGCTCGCCCGCCAGAAACAGGGCTCGAAGCGACGAGGTGTCATAGCGGGTGAGCCAGGCGGGATCCTGCTTTTTCAGCACCCGGATCGCGGTGGGCGCCGAGAACATCACCGTTACCTTGTATCGCTCAACCAGCTGCCAGAGGATGCCCGCATCCGGCCGGACCGGTGTGCCCTCATACATGATGGTGGCCATGCCTGCGATCAGCGGGCCATAAACGATATAAGAGTGGCCCACCACCCAACCAATGTCGCTCGTTGAAAAATACGTCTCGCCCTTGTTGCCACAGAAAATGTGCTTCATCGAGGCCGCGAGCGCGACCGCATAGCCGCCCACGTCTCGCTGCACCCCTTTGGGTTTGCCTGTGGTGCCCGAGGTGTAGAGGGTGTAAGAGACCTCGTTCGATTCAAGCCAGCTGACAGGCACGATCGCGTTCAGGTGCTGCTCGCGAAGTGGCGCGTAGTCGTGATCACGACCTTGAACCAGCGCATAGGGCGCGAGCCCACGATCAACCATCAGCACAGCGTCCGGTTGACTGCTCGCGAGCGAGATGGCCTCGTCAAGCAGTCCCTTGTAAGGAATGACCTTTCCGCCCCGCGAGCCGGCATCCGCACTCACGATCAGTCGCGGCGCTGCGTCGTCAATCCGCGACGCAAGACTATGTGAGGCGAAGCCCCCGAACACCACCGAGTGAATGGCGCCGATCCGTGCACAGGCCAGCATCGCGAAGGCAGCCTCCGCAATCATTGGCATGTAGATCAGCACGCGGTCTCCACGTTCGACCCCCAGTGACTGCATCACTGCGGCCATTCGCATGATTTCCGCGTGCAGTTCGGCAAAGGTGTAGGTTCGCTCCGCGCCGGTCTCAGTGGAGACAAAGATCAGCGCCGGTTTGTCAGCAAGCGTGGCCAGATGCCGATCTACCGCGTTATGGCAAAGGTTGGTCTCGCCTCCCAAAAACCAGCGCGCAAACGGTAGTCGCGAGTCATCAAGCACCTGGGTGAACGGCTTATGCCAGTCAATGAGCGTGGCCTGCTCAGCCCAAAATCCTGCCCGGTCGGTGATCGAGCGATGGTGGAAAGCTGACAGTGACGATTTTTTCGATGTCATGGTGATCTCCGCGTACCAGTTGGCAGTGTCGGTCGGGACGCTTACCGTCGGCTTACGACGGCATTAATTACGAATAATTCTCATTTCGATTAAACTTGAAGCATTCCTCTAAAGCGCCTCACGCGGCGCGTCCCGATCATGCGACACGTGCTCATTCAAACTGCCACCCTCCTCGGCCTCGCCCTGCCCCTCACCGCCCTGGCGCAAGCGCCGGTTGTCAATCTCTACTCTGCGCGCCACTACCAGACTGACGAAGCGCTCTACGCCAACTTCACCCGCACCACCGGGATTCGTATCAACCGGATTGAAGCGGGCGATGAAGCGTTGCTCGAGCGGCTGCGAACCGAAGGTCGAGCCAGCCCGGCAGACGTCCTGCTGCTGGTGGATGCAGCCAGGTTATGGAAGGCCCAGAGCGAAGGCCTGTTCAGCCCCGTTCGATCCGAAAGCCTGGAGGCAAGAATTCCAGCGAGCCTGCGCGCGCCAGCCACCGCCGACGGCATCGCCTGGTTCGGCATATCCACCCGAGCGCGGGTCATCATTGTGAACCGTTCGCGAATTGCGCCTGACACCGTCACGAACTATGCGGATCTGGCAAACCCAGCGCTCAAGGGAAAGGTCTGCACCCGTTCTGCCGCTCATCCCTACATGCTCTCCCTCATCGCCGCCATGATCGAGCATCAGGGTGAGGAAGCAGCCACCCAGTGGGCGCGCGGCGTGGTGGCGAACTTTGCCCGGGCACCGCGTGGCGGCGACACCGACCAGATTAAAGCGGTAGCAAGCGGCGAATGCGCAGTCGCCTTGAGCAACACCTACTACCTGGTTCGCATCATGCGTTCCGACAAACCAGCCGACCGCGACACCATGGCGAAACTGCAGGTGATCTGGCCCGATCAGGCCGGCCATGGCACGCACATCAACGTCACCGGAGGCGGGGTGTTGCGGCATGCGAAGAACCCCGAGGCGGCGCTGCGCTTCCTTGAATACCTTGCCAGCGACGACGCGCAGCGCTACCTGGCAGACGGCAATAACGAATGGCCCGCGGTCCCGGGCGTACGTATTGATAATCCCGCGCTTGCCGCCCTCGGTACGTTCAAGGCTGACCCGCTGCCGGTCGCCGCGCTCGGCCGCTCGCAGGCAGCGGCCGCGCGACTGATTGACCGGGTGGGCTGGCGCTAGTGCGCCGGCCGTTTAGCGCACCGCAGCGATAACCTTGATCTCGACCAGATAGGCGGGCGTGGCAAGTCGCGATTCGATCGTTGCGCGAGGCGGCGTGTGACCTTGCGGAACCCAGGCATCCCACACCTCATTCATGGCCTGGAAATTCGCGATGTCACTGAGAAATATCTGTACCTGCAACATCCGGGTCTTGTCGCTCCCGGCATCGGCCAGCAGCCGATCAATGGTGGCCAGTACCTGCGCGGTTTGTCCCTTCACATCCTGGCTGGTGTTGTCCGCCACCTGGCCCGC
>JAGWXN010000444.1 GCA_018969885.1 Betaproteobacteria bacterium
TCGACCAGCCATGAAATCGCAATCTGCACCTGAACGAAGGCTGCGGCGAGCTGCGTGACCTGACCCAGCGTCAGATCACCGCTGATGTATTTCGGCGCCGCGAAAAGCAATGGCACGATCGGAATCATCGGGCCGGATGCGTTGGTGATCCAGGTGAGGCGGGCATGCTGGCGGACGATTGCAAGCCAGCAATCCACCACGCGATCGTAGCTGCGCGCGAGGATCCTGCGCTCACCGGGGCCGCCGGCGAGCAGGGCGACGCTTTCCGCGTTGTCGCGCAGTCTCATCATGCCGAATCGGAAGTGCCCCTCGGCTTCGTTGCGGCGCGCCACGCAGCCGGGAAGCGCAGCCCCGACCTTGAGCATCAGCCACGACGCAAGCATGCCGTAGGCAAGGGCCACAACCACCAGGTAGGCGGGGATCGTGATGGCATGCTCGTCTCCCACGCGCAGGGTGTAGCTGCCGCCTACGGTCCACAGGATGGCGATGAAGGCAGCTGCATTCACCACAGCGAGCACCAGGCCGATGCCGAGATCGACCAGCGGTTCGGTGGCCCAGCGGGTGTCATCAGCGATCCGGTACTCGGGGTTTTGCGGCTCCTTCCCGCTTGCACTCAGGCGATGAAAGCGCTGCGCCGACAGCCATCGGTCGAGCATGCGGGCCACGATCCATTCCCGCCATCTCACCTGCAACGTCTCTCGGGTAAATACGATACCCACGCCGATCGAGGCCATCGACACAATGATGATGGCGAACATCAGGACCGCACGGCCCAGCGCGCCCACATCACGCGATTCGAGGCTGTCGAAGAACCAGCGATTCCAGTGATTCATGGCGATCGTGGCTGCAGTCGACAGCAGTAACAGCACGAACAAACCGAGTGTGAGGAGCCAGGCGCGCATCGCGCCTTCGTCCGTCCAGAACCCCCCGGAAAAGCGAGCAAACGCGCGAGCCACACGCGGCTCAAGCCGGTAGCCGACACTGTCCTGCGGGGAGGCGCTTGAGCTGCTCATGGGGGAGGGGAAAAGCGTGGAGCGGGGAAGAGAAAACGCCCGGCAGTGTAGCCGTCAGCACCAAGCGGGCCGACACAGTCCGTGCGGGTCCAGGGGCCTTCTGCCTTGGCGAGTTCTTGGCCGGTGCGTGAGGCACGACCGGGGCACGGCCTGCTCAGGGCTCGCGCAGGCTCTCTGCGATCTGGTTGAGCGCGCCATCCAGCGGCCGGAATTCGAAGCGTACCTGGTGCCGGCCAGGCTCAACGGCCACCGCTCGGAACAGCACGTTGGCGCGGAGGAGCGGCAGAGGCGACTCGCTGTCCGCACCCAGATTCGAGGCAAACCACCAGGGATGCCAGATGTCGTTGAGCACCAGCCAACCCCCGTCCGGGCTGTCGACTTCGACATCAACTCGGGTGTTGCCGTAGCGCGTGATACGCGCCTCGCCGGGGCGTCTGGGTTTGTCCGGGCCGAGGCTGTCGGACTCAAGCAGGACGGTTGACTTCAGATCGTGCTGGGGCCAGCGGCCGCTAGCAAGAAGTTCGTCGAAATCGACTTCAAGAGCGCGAGTGGCAAACAGCACCCGGGGCAGGGCATTGGGGTTTTCGTAAATCCAGGCTTCGCGGGTGCGGGCCACCAACCGTAGATCGCCCGGCTTCAATGCGGGGTCGATGGCCTCAATTGGTACCCCGGTTGCGATGAAACGCAGGCCCAGAAGATTGGCGAGTGTGCAGCGATAGGACGGGAAGAGCGGCGAGAAGCGCCGCTGGTCAGGTAGCCCCACGTGATCCTCGGCGCCGGTGGCCGCGCTGTAGTGGCCGAGCCGAAGCGGGTTGTAGCCGAGAATGTTTTCCAGGCCGTGTGTGAGGCTTGCATTGGGCCAGTGAAAGCCCAGCCCGGTGAGTTCGATCCGGTCACGCCGCGTGTCGTTGGCCACGACTCGCGATTTGAGCGTAGTGATCGTTTCGTTCCGCGTGTCCGGGGCCAGGACCTCGTACATGGATGCGGGTTGTGCGGTGGCCGATGACGGTCCGTTGTGATGCGCGAGATCGATCACCGTGAGGGCTGCGAGGGCGGCGAGTCCGATACGCGCGGGAGCCCCCGCGTGGCGACCCGATCGCCCGAGGCTTGGACCCGCCTGGCCCGCATATCGCGCCAACCATCCGAGCACGAGTGCTGCGAGCAGCAGGCTCAACAGGCTCTCACCCAGCGCGGGCAGGGCCTGCGGCAGACGTCCGAACTGCACGGCGAGGCCGATCGAAGCACCGGTAGCGATTCCTCCCAACAGCCACGCACACGTGGCAATGGGTAGCCTTCCCGGATCAGGCTCGGTGACCAGGCGGTGCACCGCATAGCCCGCCAGAATGGCAAGCAGGGCGCCAATCAGAAAGCATGCGTCGGCGGGGCGTCTGAACAGATCAACCCCGGGCAGCGCTGAATGCATCAACTCGAAGGCGGGCGTGTACCAGCCCAACGCGTAGAGGACCATCAGGCCTGCCGCTACGGAAAAGAAGCGTACTTCGCGTGCCCATAGCCAGCCTCTTACACCAGCGCAGACCAAGAGCAGCGCCGGGGCGGCGCCGATATAGAGGCCACCCATGTTCT
>JAGWXN010000445.1 GCA_018969885.1 Betaproteobacteria bacterium
CTCTTCAACATTCCCCAGCCGGTGCCACTCATGGTCTCTGCGATCGTGGAGGACATGAAGCGGCGCGGCATCAAGACCGCGGCGTACATCGGCTATGCGGACGGCTGGGGCGACCTGAACTGGAACGGATTCAGCAAACTCGCCGCCGACGCAGGCATCAAGGTGGTGGCGGCCGAGCGCTTCAACCGCACCGACACATCGGTCACCGGACAGGCACTCAAACTTTTCTCCGCCTCGCCGGGCGCGGTGTTTGTCGGCGCCTCCGGCACCCCGGCCGTGCTGCCCCACGTCAGCATCAAGGACCTGGGTTTCAAAGGGCCCATCTATCACACGCACGGAGCGGTGGCCGGTGCGTTCATTCAATCGGGCGGCAAGGCAGTCGAGGGCGCATTGATGCCCACCGGCCCGATGGTGGTCACGGCCGACCTGCCTGAGTCCAACCCGATTCGGAAGGTGTCGACCGACTTTATCGCCCGCTACCAGGCGAAGTGGGGGCCAGGCGCGGTCACCCCGTTTGCCGGCTACGCGTGGGACGCCTACCTGCTGCTTGACGCCGCCGTCGCCTCCGCGGCCAAGTCAGGTGCCAAACCGGGGACCCCGCAATTTCGCGCGGCGCTCCGTGATGCCATGATCGCAGGTAACGAAGTGGTTGGCACCAACGCGGTTTACAAGCACACCGATGCCGACCGCTATGGCGTCGATGACCGCGGTCGCGTCCTGGTCGAGGTCAAGGGCGGCGCATTCCGGCTCTACAAGCCCTGACCGAGGCCGCTTGAACGCCACGATTGCCACCCTGCTGGTCCAGGACGGTCTCACCAGCGGCCTGATCTACGCGCTACTCGCAGTCTCGATCGTCCTGGTGTTTTTAGTCACGCGGGTGCTTTGGGTGCCGGCGGGCGATATGGTCGCGTTCGCCGCCCTCACCATGAGCTTGCTGCGCCAGGGAATCGCGCCCAACACCATCTGGCTGCTAGCCGGGCTGGGTCTGCTCGCAGTGATGGTGCAGGCGTGGCGCTGCCACCGGAGCGGCGAGTGGCGAGCGCTCCGTGGCGTGCTGCTGCTCGCCCTTCTGCCCCCGGTACTGGGGTATGTGATCACGCGGAGCGGGCTCGCAGGGGCCGAGGCCCCAGTGCTCGTTCACGCGCTGATCACGCTGCTGCTAGTTGCCCCGATGGCGCCGCTTCTGTACCTTACTGCGTTCCGGCCGCTGACCGAGGCGAGCGTGTTGGTCAAACTCATTGCCGCGGTCGCCGCCCACTACATGCTGGTGGGTTTCGGTCTGTTTTTCTTCGGCGCCGAAGGGCTTCGCACCCCACCCTTCATCAGCGGCCGGCTCGATATCGGCGTCACCACCTTGTCCTGGCATCTGCTGCTCTCGCTCGGTGTGTCGCTGGTCATGATCACGGCGCTCTGGGTATTTTTCGAGCGTACGCTTTGGGGTAAGGCATTACGCGCTACCGCAATCAATCGTTTTGGTGCCCGCCTGGTGGGCATTCGCACCGAGCGCGCCGGGCTGCTCGCATTCGGTATCGCTGGCCTGATTGGCGCGTTGTCGGGTCTGATGATCGGCCCCATCGCCACCATTTACTACGACTCGGGCTTTCTCATCGGCCTCAAGGCATTTATTGGCGTGGTCTGTGCAGCGATGGCCAGCTTTCCTGTGGCGGTGCTGGGCGCGCTCGCGGTGGGCGTCTTCGAAGCGTTTGCCTCGTTTTTCGCTTCGGCGCTTAAAGAAGCCATCGTGTTCGTGCTGCTGGTACCCATTCTTCTGTGGCGCTCGCTCACCGACCACTCGCTTCATGGCGAGGATGACTGAGCATGCGCGTGCCCGCTCATCACATCCCTGCGGTCGTGGTGGGCGCGATCATCGTGCTTGCACCGTGGGTCATGCCGGTCTGGGTGGTCACTTTATTGGGTTATATCGGGCTCAATGCGATTGTCTGCCTGGGTCTGGTGCTGCTGACAGGCATGGTAGGCATCACCTCATTTGGACAGGCGGCCTTCGTTGGGCTGGGCGCCTATGTGTCGGCCCTCTGCGTACTCGGGTTCGGCGTCTCGCCCTGGCTCACCCTGCCGGCGGCGTTGGCCGCGAGCGGGCTCGCCGGTGCGCTGATCGGCTGGCTCACCATCCGACTCTCAGGCCACTATCTGGTCCTGGGCACAATGGCCTGGGGCCTGGGCCTCTTCTACCTGTTTGGCAACCTGCAGGGTCTCGGGGGCTTTAACGGTATTGCGGGCGTACCAAGACTGGAAGCGGCAGGCCTCAGTCTGGTTGATCCCGCCCCCTTCATGCTGCTGGTCTGGGCGGTGCTCGCGGTGCTGCTGGTCGGCACCACCACGCTGATCAACAGCCGCGCCGGACGCGCGATCCGCGCCCTCCGCGATCCGATCATGGTCGAAAGTTTCGGCGTCCAGTCGGCTACGCTCAAGCTCAAGGTGTTCGTGGCGGCCGCGCTCTTTGCCGGTCTCGCGGGCTGGCTGCACGCCCACTATCTGGGACATGTCAGCCCGAGTCCGTTCGGCATCAATGCCTCAGTCGACTATCTGTTCATGGCGGTGATTGGTGGCACGGGATCACCCGCTGG
>JAGWXN010000446.1 GCA_018969885.1 Betaproteobacteria bacterium
CGCGCCAGTTCAACGGCTCGGTCATCGTCCTGTTGTTCTGCTGCGAAGGCGCCCACCACCACGTTCTGCAGTACCGTCATGCGCGGGAAGGGTCGGACCACCTGGAAGGTGCGGCCGACGCCCAGCCGGCAGACCTGATTGGGCTTGAGGCCAATCAGTTCGCTCGCGCCGAACTGCACCGAGCCCTGATCCGCGCGGATGAAGCCGTTCAGCAGGTTGAAGAGCGTGGTTTTGCCCGCGCCGTTGGGGCCGATGATCCCCAGCACTTCGCCCTGGCGAACCTCGAAGTTGACGTTGGACACCGCCTTAAGGCCGCCGAAGGCACGGGACAGATCGCTCACCTTCAGCACGATCTGTTCGCTGATGGGCGGACGCTCGGCGCTTGCAGCGGCCGGCAGCTCGATCGTGCGGCGCTGCGCGTCAGCGGCACTGTCACCCGCCAGACCCCTGCGGCGCCGCCAGGCATCACGCAGCCTTGGCAGCAGCCCCTCGGGTGCATACAGGATCATGGCGATGATGGCCAGACCGAACACCACGCCGTGAATGCCGTGCACCTGGTTGCCGAGCTCGGCGTGCAGAATTTCTGACAGCGGGATCAGGACCGCCGCGCCGATCACCGGGCCCCAGACGGTGGCAACGCCACCAAACAAGGCCATGATCATCGCTTGAGCGGAAGCGATCATGCCGAACACCGAAGGCGGGGTGACGACAATCAGCACCACTGCATAGTAGCCGCCCGCGGCCGCTGCGATGGCGCCCGATACCATGATGGCCCGAAGCTTCCACGCTGCCGCATCAACCCCCGCGCCCTCGGCGGCGGCCTCGTTCTGCTTGATTGCGGTGAGCGACAGTCCGAATCGCGATGAGTGGATCCGGCCCGACACATAGACCGCAATTGCAACGAGAATGGTTGAGACGATGATGTAGGTGTACTGGCTCGCGAACTGCATGTACATCCAGCCGTTCTCGCGCACCATCTGCATGGTGACTTCCTGGTACCCCAGCCACTCGAAGATGTAGAGAAGCGTAAGCGGATAGGCCAGCATCGCAAGCGAGAAGTAGACCCCCCGGAGCTTGAAGGTGGGGTAGCCCACCAGCACCGAGGCAACCACCCCGGCGAGCGTGCCGAGCGGGATCCCGAACCACGGCGACAGATTGAAGCCGATCATGGCAAGCGCCACGGTGTAGGCGCCGATTCCGAAGAAGGCGGCATGTCCGAACGACACCAGTCCACTGTAGCCGGAGAAGACGTTCCAGGCGATCCCCATCATCGCCCAGATGGGCACGATGGTGAGGATCAGCTGGTAGTACTGGTCGTCAATCAGCCATGCAAACGCCAGATAGGCGACGACGACGATGGCGATGGTGCGCAGCAGGTTAGGTTCTTGATCGAGCCTCACGATCAGACCCTTTCCACGTTTTTGCCGAACAGACCCTGGGGCCTGAACAGGATGATGAGAAGGAACACCAGGAAAATCATGGCGTTTTGTAACTGCAGGGGCAGGAACAGCGTGGATATCTGCTGGATGAGCCCGATCATCAGTCCGCCCCAGAAGGCACCGATCATGCTACCCAGGCCACCCAGCACAACGCCCGCATACATGATCACCACGAAGTCGAGCCCGATGTAGGGCTGGAAGGGGTAGTAGCTCGCGATGAGCCCCCCCGCGAGCGCGGTGATAGCCGCGCCAATACCGAATGAGATTCGGTGTGAGCGCTCGACATCGATACCCATGTAGGTGGCCGCGGCCGGATTGTCAGCGGCTGCACGGAGCGACTTACCGATGCGGGTGCGGTGAACAAACTGATAGACCGCAATGGCAACCAGCACCGAAACCACCAGGGCGATGGTCCGGGCCTTATTGAAAAACAGCAGCATGTCGTCACCCACGAGCGGGCCCAGTTCCCAGGCCGAGCCACTGTAGGGTGTGCGGATGGAGAGCGGCGTGTTGCCGAAGATGATCAGCGCGCCGTTGGCCAGTACCAGTGAGATGCCCAGCGTGAGAATCAGCTGCGGGTAGTGACCTTCTCCCTCGGTGCCAGCCACCTTGATGCCGGTCGCCTTGGTGAGCAGAGACTTGTGCAGACCCATGCCCAGCAGATACATCAGCCCGCCAGCCACCACCGCACCGACGATCGGGCCCACCGCCGAACTGAGCCCGAACCAGGTGCACACGTAGAACGCACCGTACATGCCCAGCATGAGGAACTCGCCCTGGGCAAAGTTGATCACTCGCATCAGCCCGAAGATCAGACCGAGCCCGACGCACATCAGTCCGTAGACCGAGCCGATCAGGAGCCCGGCGATGACCGCCTGCATCAGGTTTTCAAAAAAGATAACGGCGCTCATGGCCTGCGTCCTCCGGTCTGCGCGTTCATGTGCAGCAGCGGATTCATTGCATGCCCGCCTTGTCTGCGGCCCACATCATGGGGTCATCCTCCGTTCGGGGCGTAAAGCCTGTTTTCCGAATATGGGCTCCATGATTGTTGTTGTGGCCTACATGGGTCAGGAGCCAGAGTGCGCGGATTCTAGGGGGCAAATGCCAAATGAGGCAAGGAGGGTGCTGAGG
>JAGWXN010000447.1 GCA_018969885.1 Betaproteobacteria bacterium
CGATGGTCCAATCCATTTTGTCTGCACTCGAGAGGCACTGACCGAGATGGATGACAAGCGGGCTTTCCGGGGTGGCGCGTAAGGCCGTCTCAATGACGAGTATGGCGCTTTCGGCTGCGCCCTCCAGCCGCGCCGCCCAGCGGGCTCCTCGACCGTCGAAGAGCTCGACCCGGGCGCCCGTGCTGAGCCTCAAGACCCGCGTGAGGTAATGTCGCTGCCGGGTATCAAGCGCGACCCGGGCGCCGCTTGTAAAGGGCAGCGTGGGGTCTGCGGCGCGGATCAGCACGCGCGGGATCAAGGCTGTAGCGCCCGATAAAAGTTGGGTAAGGCGAAGAGCCCTCCGTGCACCTGCTCGTTGTAGTAGTGCAGATGCTGAAGGCCTCGGGCAGCGATTCGTTGAGCGGCTTCGGCCGAATCAAGCGCCAGGGGGTCTAGTTCATCGGATGCGACCGCCATGCCCCAGTAGGCGCCGTAGAGCGGCACATGCACACCCAGGGGGCGGACGATTGCAAACACTGCGCGCAAGTCGGCCAGGAGGGCGCGAACCCGTTCTGGACGATAGGCGGGTGCGCCGACGTGTAGCGCAAGCGCGCCGCCCGGGTTCAGCACGCTTTTCGCGAGCGCGAAGTAGTCGCGCGTGTAGAGCCGGTGCGCGGGCGTGTCGGGGTCGGTGAGATCGAGAATCACCAGGTCAAAACCTTCGCCCGAGCGGGCCAGGGCCTCGGTGGTGTCCCAGCCGTCGCCGATGCTGATGGCAACCCGCGGATCATCGAGCGCGCCTCGATGTACCGCCTGCAGGTGCGTGCGAGACATCCGGATCACCTCGGCATCCAGCTCTGCGATCACGATACGGCGCATGCTGGGGTGCTTGAGCAGCTCTTCGGCCGAGCCACCGTCGCCGCCGCCCACGATCAGCGCGGTGGCGGGCGCCGGGTGGCTGGTTGCAGCGGGATGAATGATGGGCTCGTGGTAGTAGAACTCATCGCGTTCAGAGGTCATGAAGCAGCCATCCAAACGGAACAGCCGCCCCCACTGTGGCGTGTCGAACACCTCGAGCTTCTGCCAGGGCGTCCTGACCGACTCCAGCCGCTGCGAGGCCCGAAACCCATACGCGCTGTCGCTATTGAGCCATTCAAGTAGCAGCCCCTGACCGTTAGGGAGCGCTTTGGGCGCGGTGCGATCGGCCGGGGTACCGGCAAGCGAGGCAGCGGGCTGCGCGAACGGGTCGTCAATGCCGCGCAGCAGGCGCTCGATCACCCGCGAACCGGGATCGAATGCCTCAAGGAGCAGATCCAGCGCCCGCTCGGCTTTGGCCGAGTTGTCGGTTGAGAAATTGCAGACATAGACATCAAGCGTGACACTGCGACGCTCTGGCCATGAATGGATGGCCAGATGCGATTCTGCGAGCAGCACCGCGCCTGTAACACCGCCGGGCTCGCCTTC
This sequence comes from Betaproteobacteria bacterium, assembly GCA_018969885.1. The sequence continues at coordinate 1,444 of JAGWXN010000447.1, forward strand.
GTGATCGGGAAACTGGACGTATTTTTCGTCGACCAGTGTGAGTGCGGACTGCTCAACCGCTAGGCGGCAGAGCGCCGCAAGACGGTCCGCGCTGGTGAGAAGTGACGGTTCGCAGCGGCAGTCGTAGAGGTCGGCGGTAAGGTGAAGTCCCTGCATTCAAACCCCGCGGACCGGAATCCGCAAAGCCTTCGAGTATAGCAACGGGGGGTGCCCGGGCTCCGAGTTCTCCTCGCCGCTTTGTTAGAATTTCGGGTTTTCCAGCCGTCGAACGACGCCGATCAACCGCATCGACGTCAAGGCTTGAGTCCGGGGAGTCTTCCGCATGGGCGAAACGCGCGATCCAGTCACTGCAGTACCCGCAGCTGTGTCCTCTGGGCCTTTGTCGACGCGCATGGCCGCAGCCATTCGCGCACTCGCCATGGACGCGGTGCAGCAGGCCAACTCCGGCCACCCCGGCATGCCGATGGGCATGGCGGAAATTGCGGTGGCGCTTTGGGCGGGTGTGCTGTCGCACAACCCCGCCAACCCGCGCTGGTCCGACCGCGATCGCTTCGTACTGTCGAACGGTCATGGCTCGATGCTGATCTATGCGCTCCTCCACCTCACCGGTTACGATCTGCCGATCGGCGAGCTGCGTAATTTTCGCCAGCTTCATTCGCGCACGCCGGGTCATCCCGAGGTGGGTATCACTCCTGGCATCGAAACCACCACGGGCCCGCTCGGCCAGGGGCTCGCCAATGCCGTGGGTATGGCACTTGCGGAAAAGCTGCTGGCCGCCGAATTCAATCGCGACGGCCACACGATCGTTGATCACCTCACCTGGGTGTTCGCGGGCGATGGCTGCCTGATGGAAGGCATCTCGCACGAAGCGTGTTCGCTTGCTGGCACGCATCGGCTGTCGCGACTCGTCGTGCTCTATGACGACAACGGCATTTCCATTGACGGTGAAGTGCGTCACTGGTTTAGCGATGACACGGCCGCCCGTTTTCGCGCTTACGGCTGGCACGTCATCGGTGGCGTTGATGGTCACGATGTGGCCGCAGTGAAGTCAGCGCTCGAGCAGGCCCGGTTGTGGGCGCGCGGGGGGCGCGACGGTGTTTTTGCGCCCACGCTGATTCAGTGTCGC
>JAGWXN010000448.1 GCA_018969885.1 Betaproteobacteria bacterium
CACCCGGGCAGGCGCCGTCGCGCCAGCGTCTCGAACCATGACCGCGCGCGCGGCGCGCATCAGCAAACCCCGGGAGTGCCTCATTGCAAATCTCCTTGCCTTACCAACCCACGAACTGTGCGAACTGTCCGACCGGCTCGCGCTCGGTGATGAGCGTGTTCTCGGGCGCCGACATGTCGGCGTAGCCCAGCGCCATGCCGCACACCACGGCCTCATGTTCGCCAAGCGACAGCTCTTCGGCAATTACGCGGTGGAACTGCGTGAACGCGGCCTGCGGACAGGTGTCGAGCCCGCGGGCACGCGCCGCCACCATCACGTTCTGCAGAAACATTCCGTAGTCGAGCCAGCTGCCAACTTCCAGTCGCCGGTCAATGGTGAAGATCAGGCCTACCGGGGCGTCGAAGAAGCGGTAGTTGCGCGCATGCTGTGCATGCATCTTGTCCTTCTCACCCTTGCCAATGCCAAGCAGGCGATAGAGCGCAAAGCCCACTGTGCGGCGCCGCTCGATATAGGGCGAAAACCACTGCTTGGGGTAGTACGGATATTCCTCGGTGTGTTCAGCGCTCTGCGCAGGGTCGTCGAACACGGCCACCACGCGCTCCGACAACCGCTGTTTCGCCTCGCCCGCCAGCACCCGCACTGACCAGGGCTGCATGTTGGTACCGGACGGGGCGCGGCTCGCCACCTCAAGGATGTCTTCAACGATCGCACGATCAACCGGCCGATCGAGAAACGCCCGGATGGAGTGACGGCTGATGATGGCGTCATCAACAAATCGATAGCTGTGCGGATAGTCCATTCTGGCTCCAGAGTCAGCGCTCATCCGCATCGCGAACAAGCAAGGGTTCGAGCGCTGCCCGCAGCGCCGCGGGCAATGCCGCTGGCCGCCGCGTTTCGCGATCGACATAAACATGAGTGAAATGCCCCTGCGCCGCGGGCTCGCTTTCTTCGTTGCGAAACAGGCCCACCTGGTAGCGAACGCTGCTGTTGCCGATACGCGTGACGCGCAATCCCGCCACCACGGTGTCGGGAAACGAAAGGGGTGCGAAATACCGGCAGCCGGTTTCAACGACCAGCCCGATCACCGCGCCGGCATGGATATCGAGCGCCCCCTGCCGGATCAGATAGGTATTCACCACGGTATCGAAATAGGAGTAGTACACGACGTTGTTCACGTGGCCATAAACGTCGTTGTCCATCCAGCGGGTCACGATCGCCATCTGGTGCGGATAGCCGCCGCGCGACACCCGGTCGGATGCCGGCGCCGACCCGCTGGCCTCGCGACGGTTGACTTCGCCCGATTGGCTCATCGTCAATATTCCTCTCTATTCCTCTCTGCTCGACGGGTGCCAGGCATGCTCGCCAAGCGGCGAGTGCGCAACCCGCTCAATCGATCCATCCGGTTCGGTTGCTCCCAAACCGGTCAGTCGAGCCCCAACCGCGCATTGTCTCACCGCGCCCCCGGTGTCAACGGCGCCGGTCTCGCCTGCTGAACCAGCGCCACACCCGTGGCGGCAAACGCCATGCCCGCCGCGGCCCACCATCCGTAGGCTTCGTCGAACAGCAGCCATGCCATCAGGGCCGTCGAGGGCGGCACGAGATACATCAGCGAGGTCACGCTGGTGGCCGAGCCGCGCTCGATGAGTCGAAACAGCAGGAATACCGCCCCGATTGAAATCGCGAGCACGGCCCAGGCCAGGGCCAGCATCAGCTCGGCATTCCACATCACCGGCCGAGACTCGAGCGCCAGCGCAAACGGACCGACCAGCGCAAGCGATGCGGCGAGCTGCACAAACGTGCCGGTGCGAAGATCAAAGGCCGGCACCTTCCGCTTCTGGTAGAGCGTGCCAGCGGTGATGCCTGCGAGCGCGGCCACGCAGCAGAGCAGGTTGGTCACGCTCACGCCTTCCGCGGTCCACTTGCTCGCCACGGCAAGCACCACGCCCACGAGCCCCAGCGCGAGGCCCAGCCACTGCCGTCGGGTCACCTGCTCCCCGGCCCAGGCAACCCACACGGCCGTGAGAATCGGCTGCATGTTGACGATCAGCGCGGACATGGCCGAAGGCATGCCGTGCTCGATGGCAATCCAGACCCCCGAGAGGTAAATGCCATGGATCAGCAGGCCTGCAACGGCCAGATGCGCCGCCTCACGCAAGGACGGCCAGCGCGCCTGCTGCACCATGATGAGCGGGGCGAGCACAAGCAGGGTGAGCGCAAAGCGCAGGGCCAGAAAGGTGAGTGCCGGGGCATGAGGCACGCCATAGCGGGCCACGATGAAACCGGTTGACCAGACCAGCACGAACCCGAGCGACACGCCTATTGCAGCGCCGCGACCTCGACTGAGAACCCCACCATTGCCGGTCATTCGCGGTCGCAACAATTCAAATCGATCGAGGCCGAATAGACAAAATTGATACAACAGTTAATGTTTTGCAATTCAATCACTTAGATGAATAGTGGGGCCCACAACGCCCGATTTGTTGCACCACAACAAAATCGCTTGACAGCGCTCGCCTGGATGGCCATAATTCGCTTTGTTGCGTTGCACCAAACAACGCTGACC
>JAGWXN010000449.1 GCA_018969885.1 Betaproteobacteria bacterium
ATCCTGCCGTATTTGACCCGTTACGCGGAAGGTTTGCTGCCGCTGGTGAGTGCCGAGGGAGTCGTGCCTTCGTATATTTCCGCCACCAATCACGCACCATACTCCCCGCTCGCCCGCAGCGCTCAGGACGCCACCACCATTCAGTTCCTTGCCGAACTCTCCCGTCTCACCAAACAACCGAGTTATCTCGAAGCCGCGCGACGCATCGGTGACCGAATGATCCGCGAAGTCCTGCCGAAGCAGTTGTGGATTGATCTCGAGCAATACTACTCGTGCGGTGCCAAACCGCTGACCTTTTCCGGCGACACCGAGCAGGGCCAGCCCGCACGTGGAAACCTCTCAACCTATTGGGCCGCCGATGGCTTCAGGGCGCTCTACCGCGCCACTGAGGACAAGCGTTACCTCGATGCCGGCGAGCGCTGCGTGGATTACCTCACCTTCAGCCAGTGCTGCTGGGAGCCGCATTTCATCTATACTGCGTTTCCATTCGGCGGCTTCACCGCCGACAACGCCGACACCGCTTCATTCCTGGACGCGCGCCAGTGTGAAGCGGTCGCGCCGCTGGCGTGGTATGGGCGCACGTTGGGTCGGCAGGACTTGCTGGAACGTGCCGTCGCCGCCGCGCGCTCGTCGGTGGTGCTCATCAACCATCCGCGTCACCAAGGTGAAAACAACATCTACCGGCACACGAACCTTTACCCGGTCGGACTTGGCCCCGAGAACATTGACCACGAAGGCCACCCGCAATCCGCCATGCGCACCAACCCCAGCTGGGGCGAAGCCTCGGGAGTGTTCACCGGATTAGCCGAAGCCCTCTCGCAACTGGGCGGCGCGTATGTGGACCTGGAACGAAAGCTCGCCGTCGGTGTGGATGGCCTGCGCATCGACTCGGCAACGCTCGACGGCCAGTGTCTTCGGCTCGCAGTGGACGCTTCGCTCACCAAACTGCCGCAACCTTGGGATCAAAGCTACCAAACAGAACTGCGCGTTGTGGGGGGGAAGCCGGGGAAATACCAACTGGTGATCAATCATGAACCGGCGGTCGAATTGACCGTAGAAGAGCTAAGCCATTGCTCGCTGACCGTGCAACCCGACGGAAAAGTGCGGGCTGGACGTTTAGCACGAACTCCGATAGATTAGTGAAAACGGAACACTTGCAGCAACACTCGCCTGTCAAGCGGCATTCCAAAAAACGTGAAAAGCATCAACCAAAAGCACCGCATGAAAAGGGTCGTATTCCTCACCCATCTCGCCGTCCTACTGCTCGCGCCGCTGGCCGCGCCGCATGCCGCCGAGACGACAGAAGCTAAGCTGATCACCAGTGATGAGCCTGAGACGAAGGTGATTGGCGATTCGTTTCGCCAGGAATGCTCGCTGCGTGCCGCTTTGTCCCTCGCTGAGAAAAGCGAGACGATCATCTGCGGCCGGCTCGGGAAGAACCGTCACTATGGCGACTCACTCGGCGGTGGTTTGTGCTCCGGATACATCGCCGCTCATCCCGAGCGGATCGAGCGGCATCGCGGCGGGCCATTGGATGGCACCAAGGTCAGCTTTGCCATTCCCGAGGATCGCGCCGAACGCATCGCCGTGCTGATGGAAGTTGCGCAAATCGGTGCACATGGCCTTTGCCTCGACTTTTGCCGCCAGCCACCCATCGCCCGCTATCATCCGCAAATCCTCAATCCCTGGCTGAAAGAGGGCTGGCTGGATGAGATCGCCCTCAATCGAATCACAGCCCTCTTCCACAACTCGGCAGAGCCCCCCGCCTTGGTCTCGACACCCTTTTCCACATCCGCTCAATCAGCAGCCCAACTCAACCCATGAACATCCAACGCAACAACTGGCTTATCAGCCGCCGCCACGTGCTCCGTGGACTCGGGGCAACCCTCGCATTGCCTTTGCTCGATTGCATGAGACCCGCCCGTGCCGCCGCCGCGAGCGGAGCAAGTCTGCCGCCGATCCGCACGCTTGTAACCTTCACGGGCATGGGGTTCCACTCGAATCACTGGTGGGCCAAGGGCGAAGGTGCCGCGATGGAACTCGGCCCCTGCCTGGAACCGCTCGCCCCGTGGCGTGAGCGCATGGTCTTCCTCCGCGGCCTGTGGAACGAGCAGGCCAATAACGGGATCATCCACTGCATGCAGACGGGCAACATGCTCAGCGGCGCGGCCTTGGCGAAGAACGAGGTCCACACGGGGGTCAGCTTTGACCAGGTGATGGCGCGGCAGATCGGCGACCGCACCCGGCTGCCATCGCTGGTGCTCGGCTGCGAGGAAGCGATGCCCGGCCTCCAGGATGGTCATCCGCTGCTCTACGGCTCGCACATCTCGTGGAGTTCGCCCGTATCGCCGACCTGGACCGAAACGCGGCCCGCGCTTGCCTTTGACCAGCTCTTCCGCACCGAGCGCAACCGCGATGACCGCCGCGTCGTCGATGCTGTGCTCGATGACGCCAAGTCCCTGCAACGCAAGCTCTCCAGCGCGGACCGTCAGCGCTTCGAGGAATATCTCGGCTCCGTCCACGAGATCGAGGGCCGCATCAAAAGGGCCGGCAAGGA
>JAGWXN010000045.1 GCA_018969885.1 Betaproteobacteria bacterium
GCTGCGGCCAATGACAGGCCGCGCGATGCGATCGTCTTCATAAGGGTCTCCCTGAGTCGTGAGCGTAAAAAGAGGCCAGGAGCGTGGGCAGCCCTGGCTGACTGCGAACAATCTGCGCGAGTGTACCGTCAACCACTCGTTCGGTCGCGCGGTGGATGTCGGGCGCGAGCAGCCGGTCGACGGCAACCGGCGGGCTGAAATCCCGGAGGAGCGCATGCGCCGCCTCGAGGGGGAGCGAGCTCCGAAGCGGTCTCAGAAACTCAATGCCTTGCGCTGCGGCCAGCCATTCAATACCAATGATATGGGCGACGTTGCGCACCATGGGTATCAACCGCCGCGCGGCAAACGTTGCCATGCTGACGTGATCTTCCTGATTGGCGCTGGTGGGAAGGGAATCGACACTGGCCGGGTGCGCGAGCGACTTGTTTTCACTCGCCAGCGCAGCAGCAGTGACATGAGCAATCATGAAGCCGCTGTTCAGCCCGGGATCGGCGCACAGAAAAGGCGGGAGGCGCGACACACTTGCGTCGATCAGCATGGCGATCCGCCGTTCAGCAATGGCGCCCACCTCGGCGATGGCCGTTGCCATGGCGTCAGCCGCAAGCGCGACGGGCTCTGCGTGAAAATTGCCCCCGGACAAAAAAGCGGCCGGGGCTTCGTCGGTGGCCGGGAAGACCAGCGGATTGTCGGTCACGGCGTTAGCCTCTCGGAGCAGCACTTCGGCCGCTGAGCGCAATTGATCAAGGCAGGCGCCCACCACCTGGGGCTGACATCGCAGACAGTAGGGATCCTGGACCCGGTCGTCACCCTCGCGATGGGAGGCCCGGATCGGACTTCCCTCGAGCAGGCGACGAATGATGAGCGCAACGTCGCGTTGCCCTGGATGGCCGCGAACCGCATGCACCCGCGGATCAAAGGGCCCGTCGCTGCCGCGCGCGGCGTCGAGCGTGAGCGCACCGGTCACGAGCGCAGCCTCGAGCACGGGTTCAAATGCAAAGAGCGCATGCAGCGCGAGCGCGGTTGAGACTTGCGTGCCGTTGATCAGCGCAAGCCCTTCCTTGGCGGCCAGTACCAGCGGCGCAATGCCTTCGCGCTTAAGCACGTCTGAAGCGGGCTCTGCCCGTCCATCAACCCAGAACGCCCCCTCCCCCATGAGCGCCGCCGCCAGATGGGCAAGCGGTGCGAGATCGCCCGAGGCCCCCACCGACCCTTGCGAAGGAATCCAGGGAACCAGCCCCCGGCTGTCAATGGCGAGCAGATGCTCGATGACTTCAGGCCTCACCCCAGAGTGACCACGCGCAAGCCCCGCCACTTTCAGCGCGATGATGAGTCGTACAACCGGCGGCGCGAGGGGCTCGCCCACGCCCACGCAATGAGAGCGAATGAGGTTGAGCTGAAGGGTCGCGAGGTCGGATTCATTGATGCGATGGCTCGCCAGTCGTCCGAAGCCGGTGTTCACCCCGTAGACGGGCATACCGCTCGCGAGCACCTCCTTAACGGCCCGCGCGGCCGCCTGAACCGCGGGCAGACACTGCTCATCGAGTTCGAGCGCAGAAGACGGGCCGCCCGCGTGAATAGCACGCAACTGCGCAAGTGACAGCCCCCCAGGCGTGAGGCGCATGGTTAGCCCGCAGCGCGCATGTTCACGGGGCAAACCGTTGCCGCACACACGCAGTCATCAGCGGCCAATCATGGGCAGATCGAGCCCGCTTTGCTGCGCGCACTGCACCGCGGACTCATACCCCGCGTCAGCGTGACGCATCACTCCGGTGCCGGGGTCGTTCCAAAGCACACGCTCGATGCGACTGGCCGCAGCGTCCGTGCCGTCACACACAATCACCACACCTGCATGCTGCGAGTACCCCATGCCGACGCCGCCGCCATGGTGCAGACTGACCCAGGTGGCGCCGCCCGCGGTATTGAGGAGCGCGTTCAGTAGCGGCCAGTCGGACACCGCGTCCGAGCCGTCGCGCATCGCCTCGGTTTCACGATTGGGACTCGCCACCGATCCGCTATCGAGATGGTCTCGGCCGATCACGATCGGCGCCTTGAGTTCGCCCGTACGAACCATTTCATTGAACGCCAGACCTGCGCGGTGCCGCTCACCCAGGCCAATCCAGCAGATGCGCGCCGGCAGACCCTGGAAGGCGATGCGTTCGCCTGCCATGTCGAGCCAGCGATGCAGATGGGCATCATGAGGAAACAAGGCTTTCATCTTGGCGTCGGTGCGGCGGATATCTTCCGGATCACCCGATAACGCCACCCAACGGAACGGTCCCTTGCCCCGGCAGAACAGCGGCCGGATGTAGGCGGGAACAAAGCCAGGATAGTCGAACGCATCGGCGACCCCGGCATCGAAGGCCACCTGCCGAATGTTGTTGCCGTAATCGACCGTGGGAATGCCCAGGCGCTGAAACGCCAGCATCGCCCGAACATGCTGGGCGCACCCAAGAGATGCCGCCTGGCGAAGGGCGGCATGCTGGGACGGGTCGGCCTGCGCCGCGCGCCACTGGTTCACATTCCAGCCGGGCGGCAGATAACCGTTGATGAGATCGTGTGCCGAGGTCTGGTCGGTGACCAGGTCGGGACGCGGCCCCCCCGACTGCGCGCGACGAGCAAGCTCGGGCAGCAGCTCGGCAGCGTTACCGAGCAGCGCCACCGATACCGCCCGGCCGGCCTTGCTGTGCGCCTGAACGCGGGCAAGCGCGTCGTCGAGGTCATTCGCCTGCTCATCGACATACCGGGTTTTCAGCCGGAAATCGATCCGGCTTTGCTGACACTCGATGATGAGCGAACTGGCGCCGGCAAAACTCGCCGCAAGCGGCTGCGCGCCGCCCATGCCTCCCAGCCCGGCCGACAGAATCCAGCGGCCGTGGAGGCTTCCCTGATAGTGCTGACGCGCCGCCTCGACAAAGGTTTCGTAAGTGCCCTGGATGATGCCCTGGCTGCCGATGTAGATCCAGGAACCGGCGGTCATCTGACCGTACATCATGAGCCCCTGTCGGTCGAGCTCGTGGAAATGCTCCCAGGTGGACCAGCGGGGAACCAGGTTCGAATTGGCGATCAGCACACGGGGGGCGTCTTCGATGGTTCGAAAAACACCCACAGGCTTACCACTCTGGATGAGGAGCGATTCATCGGCCTTCAGTCTGCGAAGCGCCGCGAGGATGGCCTCGAAACTTTCCCAGTTGCGGGCCGCCTTACCGATGCCGCCGTACACCACCAGCGCATCGGGGTTTTCGGCCACCTCCGGATCCAGGTTGTTCTGGATCATGCGGTACGCCGCCTCGATGAGCCAGTTGGCGCAGCTGAGTTGCGTACCACGCGGCGCGCGGACCGGACGCGGCCCCGCAGGAGATGATGCTTGCGCAGCCGCCGCAAGCGCCTGGGGATGGGCGATGTCATTCATGGAGAGCCTCAGATTTCGGGACTGGTCCCAGACACTCTACTTGTCTAGACAGGTCTGGGCAAGTAAATTGCCGTGATGCGAACCTCCACGCCCATGCCCGCCGCCGAAGCCCCGTTCGCCCGCATCAAGCGCCATCTCAAAGAAGGCCTCGCCGACGAGCGCTGGCCACCGGGTAGCCGGATGCCGTCGGAAGCGGAGCTGGTCGAGCGGTTCGGGGTCAGCCGAATGACGGTGGGCCGGGCGCTGAAGGAACTGCAGGCTGAAGGCCTGATCGAACGCGTGCAGGGCGTAGGATCATTCGCAGCCCCTCTGCACCGGGTGTCGAGCACGCTCACCATCCGCGACCTGCAGGAAGAAATCGAAGCACGGGGACACCGCCATCGCGCCTGGGTCGAGCATCAGGCGGCCGAAAGCGCAGGCGTCAACCTTGCTGCACAACTTGGTCTTGCCGTGGGTGATCGAGTCTTTCACACGCGCATCATCCACTTCGAAAACGACCAGCCGCTGCAGTGCGAGGACCGCTTCGTGAACCCAGCCTGCGCGCCCGGATATCTCGAGGCCGATTTCTCACGCCTTACCCCCACCCGCTATCTGTTTCGTCACACGGCGCTCTGGCGGGCGCAATACACCATCGAGTCATCACTCCCCACCGCGCTCGAGGCACGGCTGCTCGGTATCCGTCGCGCCGATCCCTGTCTCATCATGGTTCGGCGCACGTTCACCCGCAATGCGGTGATCACGCTCGCCCGACTGGTTCATCCGGGCGCGCGCTATCAGCTCTCGGGGGAGTTCAACCCGTGATCGATGCCGCCTCGCCGCCGCGGGTTCATCGGGTCGAGCTCGCCCACTGCGCGGCCCTGCCCTGGAAAAATGGTGGCGGGGTCACGCGCGAACTCCTCGCCTGGCCCCCGCCGAGCGACACGGCCCTGGGCAACCACGCCTGGAGCGTCAGGGTCAGCGTGGCTGACATCACGCAGGAAGGCCCTTTCTCGAGCTTTCCGGGCATTGACCGGTGCTTTGCCGTCCTGGAGGGCGAAGGCGTTGAACTGGATCTGCCCGGTGGCCCGCACCGCCAGCGAATTGGCGATCCCCCGATGGCCTTCGCAGGCGAGGAGCCCATCGGTTGCCGGCTCCTTCAAGGTCCCACCCGTGATCTCAACCTGATGGGACGCCGAGCCGATGGCCAGGTCACCCTGCTTACCGCGCCCCCGGGGTCGATTTTTGCCACGGAAGCGAAGTGGCGTGGCCTGTTCGTCTTCCAGGCGGCAGACGTGCAGTTCGACAATTCCAATCCGCCGCAAAGGCTCAATGCCGGCACGCTCTGCTGGAGCGCATCGGCAGACGTCAGTGGGCAGCAGGCCCTCCCGCCCTGGCGGCTGATCGCCGGGGGCCAGGCCTTCTGGCTCGCCCTGCTTTGTCCGGAGACTGAGCCATGACCCCGTCGCGAAACCCTGCACGAACCCTCTGGCGAGGCGCGCGGCTTGCCACCTTCGCAGAGGAATCCGGCTGGGGGCTGATTGACCACGGCGCGCTCGTCGCTGAGGGCGATCGTATCGTCTGGCTGGGGCGCGAGACCGATCTGCCGGCCACAACTGTCCCGAGCCTGGAAATCGATCTGGGCGGGGCCTTGGTCACGCCCGGCCTGATCGACCCACATACGCACCTGGTCTACGGCGGTGACCGCGCGGCTGAATTCGAGCTCCGCCTCACAGGCGCCACGTACGAACAGATTGCCCGCGCCGGCGGCGGCATCCGCTCCACCGTGCGCGCCACGCGAGCGGCAAGCGACGAGGCCCTGTTCCAGCTTGCCGCCCAGCGCGCCCGCGTGCTGATGGCCGAAGGCGTCACCACCATCGAAATCAAATCAGGCTACGGGCTTGACCAAGTCCATGAAGCGCGTTGCCTCGCCGTAGCCCGACGCCTGGGCGTCGAGCTTCCTTTGTCGGTGCGCACCACTTCACTTGGCGCTCATGCCCTCCCCGACGAATTCACCTGCCGCCCCGACGACTACATCGACGAGGTCTGTTCATGGCTGGCCACGCAGCAGCAAAGCGGGCTGGTCGATGCGGTCGATGTGTTCTGCGACACCATCGGCTTCACACCCGACCAAACGCGGCGCGTGTTTGACCGTGCCCGCGCCCTCGGTCTGCCGGTCAAGCTCCATGCCGAGCAGCTGAGCAACCAGGAAGGCGCCCGGCTCGCCGCCGAATACGGTGCACTCAGCTGCGACCATCTCGAACACCTGTCCGACGAAGGGGTCGCCGCCATGCGGGCAGCCGGCACGGTGGCTGTTCTGCTGCCGGGCGCCTACTACTTCATTCGGGAAACCCGACTGCCGCCGATCCAGGCGCTGCGCGAAGCGGGCGTTCCTATCGCCATTGCCACCGACCACAACCCCGGATCATCGCCTGCGCTGTCACTGCCGCTGATGCTCAACATGGCCTGCACGCTCTTTCGGCTCACGCCCGAAGAAGCCTGGCGTGGGGTGACGGTAAACGCCGCCCGGGCGCTGGGCCTCGCTGACCGCGGCCGCCTGATCGCAGGAATGCGCGCCGACCTCGCCATCTGGAACGCAGAGCATCCCCGCGAAATTGCCTATCGCTTTGGACACGCGCCCTGCGCGGGAAGCGTTTTTGCGGGCGCCGCTCGACCCGCGCCCCGCACTACCCAGTCACCCCTTATCTGGTGATCCGCTGATGACCGACCAACGTCCCCCGGCAGCCGCACCCGTGAGCTTTGAGTTACATCGCGGCCGCTCACCGCTTCTGATCAGCTTCCCGCATGTGGGTCAGTCGATTCCCGAGCAGTTTCGCCATCGCCTCGTGCCGCGCGCACTCGAGGTCGAAGATACCGACTGGAACCTGGATCGTCTCTACGGTTTCGCGCGCGAAATGGGCGCGAGCCTTCTGATTCCGTCCACCAGCCGCTACGTGGTCGATCTCAACCGTCCAAGCGACAACCAGCCCATGTATCCGGGCCAGAACAACACCGAGCTCTGCCCAACGCGATTTTTCACCGGCGAGCCACTCTATCGAAGCGGCTGCGAGCCTGACTCCGCCGAGATCAGCGAGCGCGTCACATCCTGGTGGCAGCCTTATCACCAGGCGCTCGCCACCGAGCTCGAGCGGCTGCGAGGCGAACATGGGCACGCGGTGCTGTTCGACGCACACAGCATCAAGGGAGAGCTGCCATGGCTTTTCCCCGGGCAGCTCCCCGACATGAACATCGGTACCGCTTCGGGCGCGAGTTGCGCGCCTTCGCTGCGAAGTGCGGTCGAGACCGTGTTCGCCCGGCAATCACGCTACAGCTGGGTGATCGATGGCCGTTTCAAGGGTGGTCACATCACGCGCACCTATGGCCGCCCCGACTCCAACGTGCACGCCGTGCAACTCGAAATGAGCTGGCGCGCTTACATGCTCGAAGAGCCACCCTATGACTGGCACTCGGCGCGCGCAGCAGCCGTCACGCCTCTACTCGAGTCGCTGGTCCGGACGCTTCGCGACTGGAGACCGCGTTGAAGACTGATCGAGACGCCAAGCCCGCCTGGTCTTGCCCGAGACAGCTTTGGGCGCCGATCGCCTTGATCGACGAAAGATGGCAGGCGCGCGTGCGGCTCGAAGTCGATTCACATGGCCAATGGTCAGCGATCACGGCGGGCGTGGATCCGTCGCCAGCTGACTACAGGCTCCCCGGCCCGACCCTCCCAGGCCTCGTCAATGCGCATAGCCACGCCTTTCAGCGCGGCTTTGCGGGCCTCACGCATCGGCGCGAGGCGACCCAAGACGACTTCTGGTCCTGGCGTGAGCAAATGTATTCGCTCGCACTTCGCATCAACCCCGAGCAGCTCCGCGCGATCGCCGCGCAGCTCTACAGCGAGCTTCTGGAGGGCGGCTACACGCAGGTCTGCGAGTTTCACTACCTCCATCACGACCGGGACGGACGTCCTCACGCTGACCCCTTCATCATGAGCCGAGCCTTGAGCGAGGCAGCCGCCGACGCGGGCATCGGGCTCACCGTGCTGCCGGTACTCTATGAGCGCGCGGGTTTCAGCGAACCCGCACTGGCTGAGCGTCAGCGGCGCTTTCGGACCACCGTGCGCGATGTGCTCGCGATCCGCGATGCGGTTCGAAGCTGGCAGCTGCCTAACGTGTCGGCAGGGGTAGCGATTCATTCTTTACGCGCGGCATCGCCCGACGCTATCCGTCAGCTGGCCAGCGCCTGCGCCGATGACAAGGGCCCAATTCACATCCATGTCGCCGAGCAGCAGGCCGAGGTCCGCGACTGCCTCGCGGCCACCGGGCAGCGGCCGATGGCCTGGCTCGCGGCCCATACGCCGCTCAATGCCCGATGGCATCTGGTGCATGCCACGCACGCCGACCCGTCTGAGATCGACGCGATTGCGGCCACGGGCGCCGGCGTGGTGGTGTGCCCGAGCACCGAGGCCGACCTCGGCGACGGTCGCTTCGATTTCGAAGCATGGCGCTCGCGTGGCGTTCCCATGTCAATCGGCTCCGATAGCCATGTGCAGCGCAACTGGCCCCAGGAGCTTCGGCTGCTGGAATACGGGCAGCGGCTCGCGCTCGAACGTCGCAACGTTGCCGCCGATCCCAGTGCCGGGATGCCCTCCACCGGCGCAGCGCTTTTTCGTAGCGCGCTCGGCGCAGGCGCCGCTGCCGCCGGCTTTGGCGATCAGGCCTGGGGTCTCAAAGCGGGTGCCCGGGCCGACTGTCTGGTGCTCGACGCGGAAGCGGGCGGCCTGCTGGGCGTACCACCGCATGAGCTCATCGATGCGGCCATCTTTGCCTGCGAGGCGCCCCCCTTTGCCGAGGTTTGGGTGGCGGGGCAGCGGCGCGTATCGGCGGGCCGGCACTCGGAACGCTCGGTACACCGCGAGGCCTTCGTCACCGCCGTGCAGAGACTCCGGGACGCTACGGACTAATCGTCAAACCCGCGGCCTTTCAATCTTCGGAACGCGCGATGCACGAACGCGTCGCTCGCTCTAACCTGCCACACCATCAACGAGGACGCCGGTATGAACCTCGATCAGTCTCCCGCATCAGGCGCCACCCCAGCGATGACCGCTGAGGCGCCCCCACCTGCCACCGCTCCGCAGGATGCACCCCGTTTTGCCGGGCTCGCCGGTCTTGCGCCCGGAGACCCGATGGACAGCGCACGACTGATGAGCGTCATTCTGTCGCTCGCGGGCGAAGTCTATGTGCTCAAGTCTGAGCTCCAGCGCATGCGTCTGGCTCTCGACGAACGTAAGCTTCTCGACGATGACGCGCTTGAGAAAGCCGGCCAGAGCGCGGCGATGGCAAGCTGGTTCGCCACCGAAGAGGCCGAATTCGGCCGCACCCTGCTACACGCTTTCACCTCGCCTGATGAATCGCCCGACGTGAGCGCGGCGATGTTCAGCCGCTAACCCGATGAATGCCCCCCATCCCGGCTCCCGTCCCGCGTCACGCGCCTGGCAGACCTCGTTCGAGGTCGACGCGTGGCAGAGCTATCTGTCCGGACTGAAACGCCACTGGGGTGGCCCGCTCTATCGTGAGGTCGTCCGCGAAGCGAATGAAGCACCGGCACCCACCGTGGCAGCGCTCGAACAGCGCATGCAGACAAGCCCCACCTATCGTCTCTATGCCTTCCTGGAGCGCCGTATTCAGCAGATGAAATGGTCGGGGCGATGGGGCTTTTCCACCGAAGTCGCGCGGCAGAAAGATCAGCTGGCGCCCCTTCTCGCTGAAGCAAGCGCGCTTGTACATCTGGAGCTCGATCCCGATCTCGAGGTTCCCGCCTACATCGCCGACACCGAAACGCATCAGCAACCCGGTGGGCTGTGGCGCGAGCCGGTCAATGCCTACGCGCTCGCCTGGTACACCACCGGTCTTTCGTTTGCGCTCTCCGATCCCGACGCCCTCGTTGACTTTTACGCAGCGCGGATCGCCGAGCGCCTGAACGAGCTCGAACTCGAGCCTCATGCGATCCTGGACCAGGGCTGCACCGCCGGGCGGTCCACACGCGCCATCAAGCGCGCATTGCCGCAGGCCGAGGTCTATGGGTGCGATGTCTGCGTCGGAAGTCTGCAGCTGGGCGCGCTGCGCACCGTCGAAGAACACACGCCCGTTACGCTGGTTCAGTGCAGCGCCGATGATCTCAGCTTTCCCGACGCAAGCCTCGATGTGGTGGCCTCGCACTGGCTGTGGCATGAACTGCCTCCCGAAGTGATCCGCCAGACCATCCGGGAAGCTTCAAGGGTGCTGCGCCCGGGTGGGCTGCTGGTCGCCTATGACATGTTCGAGGCCATCGGCGGCACCGTCGGTCGCTGGCTGCTGAGCGGCTATGCGGCGCGCAACAACGAGCCTTATGCCCACACGCTGCTTGAATTCGACTGGCGCGATGAACTTGCCCGGGCCGGATTCTGCGATATTCAGGCCCGCTACGGCCTGCCCCAGGACCCGGGACCGGAGCGGCCTGCAAAGCTTCCGCCGCAGCGTCTGCACCCCATGACCTTCGTCTCGGCAGTACGGCGCGGCCGCGCCTTCTGACCCCTTCATTTTTCATCGCCGGAGACCGCATGATCCCCACACCGACTGTCCGCCGCCTGCTTTCCGCCGCACTGCTCGCCCTCACGGCCAGTGCAAGCGCGCCCGCGCTGGCCCAGGCCTCCGACTATCCCAACCGCCCGATCCGGGTCATCGTCCCCTTTCCGCCGGGCGGCCCTACCGACATGATCGCGAGGGCCGTTGGCACCAAGCTCACCGAGCGCTGGGGCCAGCCCGTACTGGTCGAAAACAAGCCCGGCGGCAGCACCATCATTGGCGTTGATTTCGTGGTCAAGTCGCCTGCTGATGGCTACACGCTGCTACTGGGCTCAAACAGCCTGTCGCTCAATCGGTTTCTGGTCGCCAAGGTGCCCTACGACGTCGACCGCGATATTGCGCCCATCATCCTGGTGGCGAAAATTTCAAACGCGCTGGTGGTCCATCCGTCGGTTCCGGTGAACAACCTGAATGAATTCCTTGCCTACGCCCGCGCCAACCCAAACAAGCTCACCTATGGTTCAACCGGCCAGGGCACGGCCACCCATCTGTTTGCCGAACTGTTTTCCATGATGACCGGTGTCAAGATGGTTCACATCCCCTACAAGGGCACGGGCCATGCAGTCGTGGATCTGGTGGCCGGGCAAATCAATCTGATGTTTGACAGCCTGTCCACCGTCATCCCCAACGAGAAAGCAGGCAAGGTGCGCATGATCGGTCTCACCAACTCGCAACGGTCGGCGGCTGCGCCACAGTTCCCGACGCTGCATGAGCTCGGCGTCACGGGCTACGAGGCCACGGGCTGGTTCGGGTTTGCTGCGCAGTCAGGGGTCCCGCGCGACATCATCGCCAAGCTCAACGCCGAAATCGATCAGATCATCCGCACGCCGGAGATGCGCGAGCGTCTGATCGGTTTTGGTAGCGACGTGGTGGGTGGCCCGCCTGAAACCTTCAAGACCTTCATCGCCTCCGAGGCAGAGAAGTGGGGCAAGGTGATTCAGCAGGCCAACATCAAAGCGCAGTGACTGATTCACCGCAACACACTCAACCCAATCCCAGCACGCCCGGGTTCATACGCCGACCGGGGTCGAGCGCATCGCGCAGCCGCGTCAGCAGCGCCGCCGACCCGGCATCGAGCCGCTCGGCATGTCGGTAAAAGCGCCCTGCCTGGGCATGCGCTGCATCATGACGCTCGAAGCACTCTCGCGCTTCGGCGCGTAGCCTGCCCACCAGCTCGCGTGCCGCGTCGTTTCGGGGGCGCCCGGCAAAGCGCTCACGGTTGCGGGCGGACAGATGCTTCAGGTGAATGGGATCAAGCTCATCGGGCCAGAAAAACATCGGCTCGATCGTAAGATAGGGCCCGGCGGCTGACATCAGATAAGACTGCCGAATGCCGACCGCCTGCATGGCGGCACGATGCCGCGAAAACAAAGCTTCCAGGTCAGCAAGTGCGGCCTGCGCTCTGGACGGCGCCAACATGCCGTGCACCGGAATCCAGCGCTCACCCTCCACGCCGACAAAGCCCCGGATGGAATAGGGCCGCGCGCGGAGCGCAGTAGGGACCGTGGGCTCGATCTCGCGTGCGGAGCGACTGCAGCGCTCGCGCGCAAGCGCCATCAGTTGCTCGGCCACCTGCGCGGTGGGCGCCTCGGCTGTGAGGTGCAGCGACCACTTGGCCGCTGCCAGTTCAAATCGGCCCTTCACCATCGACGCCATCTCGCGAATCGCCCCCAGCGCCGACCCGGCGCTCGCCGCCACCGCGCCGGCGGTGCGTAGCGCCTCGCCCGCTTCGAGCCGGCCGGCATCTTCGCCCCGGCTCTGATCCAGCACGAGCGCTCGGGTCACCAGACCGGCCGCGCGCAGCTCGATGATATCGGCCACCATGACCTGCGGGTCGGCGTAGGCAAACGACGCGAACGCTGCGGGCTGATCGCGTACCAGGCGAAGCACCACCTCGGTCTTGACGCCGAACACGCCGCAGTCACCGATGAAGAGGCCCGTGAGATCGGGGCCCGCATGCCGGTGAAATGGCAGGGCGCCGGCACGGGCACCGCTACCGGTGACGGCGACCGTTCCGTCCGCCAGCACCACCCTCACCCCGAGCACGCCATCCATGCTGCCCGGCACATATTGCGAAATCGCCCCACCCACCGTGGTGACCGCCCCCGAGATCGGGCCTGGCACCTGCGAGCGAAGGCCGTGCGGGGCGAGTGCCTCGGCCAGCCGTTGCCAGCTGACCCCGCTGCCCACCACCGCAAACATGTCTTCAGCATGAATCTCGATCCGGTCGAGCCGCGACGAATCGACCACCACCGCCGCCGAGGGCGCCGCCAGCCCTCGGGTGTAAGACAACCCGGCCCCCCGCGCCACCACCGGGAGTCCGGCAAGGCAGGCCTGGCGAACGATCTCGGACACCTCCGTCGTGGACCCGGGCCGTACCACCAGCGCCGCTGGCGCAGGGCGTGGAAACGGAAACAGGTCGGCCACCGCCGCCTCCAGCTCGGGCGCGTCCGTCACGACATGCTCGGCGCCCAGCCTGGCGCGCAGCGCGGCAGCAAGAGTTTCGATCGACGACATGAGATTCAGCCTCGCTATCTGAAGGCTGCCATAGTAGCCGTCACGCTGACCACTATCGTTCCAATCCATGTCTGACAGCATTCGCCACGGCGGTTCACGTTCCATCCTGATTGCCGATGGCATTCGCTCGGCTGCGTTTCGCACCCCGGAAAAAATCGCCATCACCGAAGGTACGCGCCGCCTCTCCTACCGGCAGCTGGTCGAGCGCATCGACCGCGTCTCGCAGCTCGCCGCCGGTCTGGGTCTTGGCCGTGGCGACCATGCCGCGATTCAGTGCCGCAATCGGCTCGAGTATCTCGAACTGGTCGCCGGCCTGTCGTCAGCCGGGGTGGCCTGCGCGACCGTCGGGCCGGCGGCACCGGGGCCTGAGCTGCGTTTCATCTGCGAAGACTCGCGCGCGCGCATTCTGTTCGTCGATGAGGCGCTCGCCGAGCAGGCGCGAGCCTCAGTGCCACCCGGAGTCGAGCGTATCGTCGTGATGGAACGCGACTATGAGGCACTGATCAAGCAGGCTCGCTCCTCACGCCTGGATGCTGGCATCACCGAACACGACATCTTCTCTGTTCCCTACACCTCGGGCGCCACCGGCCGACCCAAGGGGGTGATGCTCGCGCACCGCGGCCGGGTACTCGCCTGCTACGCAATGGCCGCAGAGCACGGCTGCTACGGTCCCGACGACCGCGCGGTGGCCACTACGCCCATGTTCCATGGTGCGGGCTTTCTGATGTCGCTCGCGCCGGTGTTCTTCGGCGGCTCGGTGGTGATCATGCCGAAGTTCGACATCGAGGCCCTGCTCGCAGCCATCGAACACACCCGGGCCACCAGCGCCTACATGGTGCCCACGCACTTTGCTGCCCTCTTTGCCGCGGGCGAACGCGCGCGTCGCTATGACGTGAGCTCGCTCAAGGCCGTGATCTCCGGCACCGCGCCGCTCGCACAATCCATGAAAGCCGAGATCATTGCGCATTTCGGCGAGGGCCGGCTGTTCGAGCGCTACGGCACCACCGAGACCAACATCGCCTGCGCGCTGCGCCCCGCCGATCAATTGCGCAAGATCGCCTGCGTCGGCCAGCCGCTTCCCGCCACCCATCTGCGGGTACTCGATGACGACGGACAGGATGTTGCAGCCGGTGAGGTCGGCGAACTGGCAGTGGCCTCGCCCTATCTGTTTTCGGGGTATCTGAATCTCCCGGAGGCCACCGAGAAATCGATGCGGGGCGACTGGTTCGTGACCGGCGACCTGGCCCGCATCGATGACGAAGGCTATGTGTATCTGGTGGACCGTAAGAACGACATGATCATCAGCGGGGGCGAGAACGTCTATCCCCGAGAGGTCGAAGAGGTTCTGCTCTCACACCCGGCGGTCGCCGAATGCGCAGCCGCGGGCCTCCCCCATCCCTATTGGGGCGAACAGGTGACCGCATGGGTGGTGATGCGGCCAAACATGAACGCAGAGGCTGACGACCTCGCGAGACTCTGCCGCGAGCAACTGTCTGCGTACAAGGTACCGAAGGAGATCCGGCAGGTGGCCGCGCTGCCCCGCAACTCCATGGGCAAGATCCTGCGCCGCGAACTGCGCGCGGGCTGGCCAAGGAGCTGAAACACCGTTATCGTCATAGTGACATCCACACAAGCGCCGTCCACGGCGCCGTCCATCAGGAGGAGACCATGACCACCATCACCGTCAACGGCCGAAAGCATTCGGTTGAATCGCCCCCGGATACGCCCCTTCTGTGGGTGCTGATCAGCGAACTCGGTCTCACCGGCCCTAAATATGGCTGCGGTCTCGCGCAGTGCGGCGCATGCACCGTGCATGTGGGTGGGCAGGCTGTTCGCTCCTGCTCGATCCCCGTGTCGTCCGTCACCCAGGATGTGGTCACCGTCGAAGGGCTCGGAACCCCGGAGCGACCGCATCCGGTGCAGAAGGCCTTCATCGAGGCGCAGGCCGTTCAATGTGGCTATTGCACCAATGGCATGGTGATGGCGAGCGCTGCGCTCCTTGCAAACAATCCCAAGCCCACCGACGCGCAGATCCGCGAGGCGCTTAACGGCAATCTTTGCCGCTGCAGCGCCCATATGCGAATTGTGGCCGCGGTTCGGAAGGCAGCGGAGGTGGCAGCATGAAGCGCCGCGCCTTTCTCCAGGCGGGCGGTGCGCTCGCCATCAGTTTCACGATCCCCCTCGATACCAGCGCCCAGCCCGCGCTGCCGCCGCGCTTTCAGGACATCAGCGCCTGGCTCAAAGTGCACCCCGACGGCCGTATCACCTTCCATACGGGCAAGGTCGAGCTGGGAACCGGCATTCAGACGGCGCTTGCGCAGATGATCGCCGAAGAGCTCGACACCAGCGTCTGGGCGATCGACCTTGTGATGGGTGACACCGAGCTCTGCCCCGACCAGATCGGCACCTTCGGCAGCCTCACCATCATGCTCGCGGGACCGCAGGTGCGCCAGGCGGCGGCCGAAGCCCGACTCGCGCTCGTCGAGCTGGCATCAAAGCGCTTCAACGCACCCGCCGATCAGATTCGTACGGTTGACGGGACAGCCACGGGCCCAGGCGGCGCGCGCGTATCCTATGGCGACCTGGTGGCAGGCGGCACCCTCAGCCGTCCGCTAAACGGCAAGCTGCCGCTCAGGACCCCCGATCAGTTCAAGGTGATCGGGAAATCCATCCCGCGGGTGGAATTGCCCGCGAAGGTGTTCGGCTCGCATCGATACATCCATCATGTACGCGTACCTGGCATGCTGCACGGCCGGGTGATCCGTCCCGCGCTGCCGGGTGCTGAGCCCGTGCGGGTCGAGCTGGGATCAATCGCCACCATTCGCGGCGCCCGCGTGCTGCGTAAAGGCCGATTCATCGCCGTGGTGGCCGAGCGCGAGGTCGACGTCATCCGCGCAGCGCGCGAACTGCGCGTGGAATGGGGGCCGGCGCCCGCCATGGCCGATCATGGCAAGGTGCAGGCCTTGCTCAGAACACTGCCCGCTACCGATCGTGAGCTCATCAAGACCGGTGACGCCGACCAGGCGATCGCAACCGCGCCTCGCCAGCATGAGGCCGACTACTACGTGCCCTACCAGCTGCATGCCTCGATCGGCCCCTCCTGTTCCGTGGCCGACGTGGGTCCCGAGGGTGCAACCGTCTGGTCCGCCACGCAGAGCTCGCACAACACGCGTTTAAGTCTCGCGACACTGCTCGGCATGAAGCC
>JAGWXN010000450.1 GCA_018969885.1 Betaproteobacteria bacterium
CTGCTTGAGACTGTGCTGGCCGTACTCCAGCGCCTCCAACGCCATCTGGGCGGCGGTTCTCAAGCCATTCTCGGGCTGCTCCGGCTTGGGCTCGGGCTGCTTTTGCTTGCGGTGACACTCCCCGCTGATGCGGCACCACGGCTGCGAGGTGCAGTCGGTTTCCGTGTCGCATCCGGCCTGCGCCTTCAGCGCCGCATCCAGCGCCAGCACGGCGGCGTTGCACTGCTCGATCCACGCGGGGCGGGTGCTCACCCATGCGCTGACAACGCGGCGGGCTGCTTCGTGCAGGGCGCTCATACCATCCTCGCAATCCAGCGCACGAAACGCTCAAACAAGCCCATGCGGGCGGTGTAGACCTGCACAGAGCAGGCATACCGCACCGGGCACTCGCGCCCCTGGCGGCAGTTGCCATAGCTGTCGCAACAGTTCATGTCCGGTCCTCCTCGTAGCCGAAGTGGATCGCCAGTTGCCGCACCTGATCGGGCGGCATCAGCGAGACGACATAGTTGAGGACTTGCGTGAGAGCGTCGATGCGGTCACGCATCTCTTCCAACTCGCCGCCGCTGCTGCGGTGGGAGGCGCTGTCGTCCACAATGCCGTGGACAAGCTGCGTCTCGTCAAAGCGGTGCTTGCGCCAGTCGTGCCTGCGTTTGAAGTTCATGTCCGATCCTCCATTGCCTGAGCCAGCACCATCAGCCACGCCAGCCCGGTGATCGCAGCAACGACAGGCGAGTCTTGCCCGCAAGCCATCTGATACGCCAGCGAGCCGGCGCACAGCAGGGTGATGAGGAAGTTCACTTCTTCCCCTCGGCCTGCAACCCGAGTTCGATCAGGTGCCACACCTGGCTGGCGTAGCTGCGCTTCTGTTCCTGCGCCATCTCCCTGATCTTGTCGGCCACATCCTGCGGCAGACGGATCGTCAGATAGGCAGTCTTGCGGACGGGCGTTTCTTCAGTCATTCCTCATCTCTCCATGTAAGCACTTGTGTGCGAGCATCATTGAACCCTCTGCACACAATCGCACAATCTCCGATCTCTTGCAAGTACCCTATCCAATCTTTTTGCATTTGTGAGACGGTGTAGTCGCGCTCGCGCTTCATCTCAATCCAGAGCTTCCATGCGGGGACATAGAGATCGGGCACCCCGGCGGACACGCCCTCGGCCTTAAGCCTGGCCCCCGTGGTGGCCCCCCTGATGCCGCCATTGGGAATGGCGAAGATGCGGACGCTGGGCCACCGCTTGCGGAACCATGAGACGAACTCGCGCTGCTCCAGATGCTCGGAGCGCACCCGTTCGGGTGCGGTTGCATCAGGCTGCTTGCGCCTCGCGCTCCCACTCGCGGTAGATGACTCGATAGAACCTTCCATCTCGCTTGTACTCAATGCGAGCCGGCGGGGTGGCCTGCGATAGCCCATATGCAACCTCCTCAAGTGTCTGACGGTTGAACAATCCCTCTTCCGCCCGCGCATAGCGGGCAACCTGCGCCACCGACATCAGCGCCTTCTGGCCCGCGTAGCCTTCGTGCATGACCGGGAAGTACTCGGTGATGCTCGGATCGCTCAGGGCGTGGCCATAGTAGGTCACGGCCAGCATCTGCTGCCCGCTGGCCTTGCTGATGTGCTTGCGCCAATGCCATGCCGCCACCTCCAGCGTCATGCCCTCCAGGCCCAGAATGTCATCGGAACGCAGCACCAGTTCCTTCTTCTTGGGCGGCGGGAACTCATGCCCGCAGCACGGGCATACTTTGGCCGAGATGTGGCACAGTTCGGCGCACTGATCGCACACTTTGACCGGCGGATCGCCGTCTCCCGTGCCGGCGGCTCTGGGCGGTTGCACCGCCGTGATGGGGCCGTGCTGGGCCACCACGCCCGCGAAGTCCAGCACCAGGCAATGGTCGGTGTGGCTCTTGAGCCGCATCCCTCGGCCGGCCATCTGCACATACAGACCCGGCGACATGGTGGGGCGCAGCATGGCGATCAGGTCAATGTCCGGGTAGTCGAACCCTGTGGTCAGAACATTGGCGTTGGTCAGGCAGCGCAGCTTGCCGGCCTTGAAGTCGGCCAGCAGGCGCTCGCGCTCGACCTTGGGCGTGTCGCCCGTCACGCAGGCAGCGGCGATCCCATGCTCGCGCATCAGCGCCGCGATACGCTCGGCGTGGGCGATCCCCGTGCAAAAGCATAGCCACGCCCGCCGCTCCTCTGCATGGGCAATGATCTCGCGCACCACGGCCAAGTTGTTGTCATCGGTGTCCACCGCCGCCGACAGTTCGCGCTCGATGTACTCTCCGCCTCGCTTGTGGACGCCCTTGAGATCAAAAGACTTGGCGGTGACCTTACTGCGTAGCTTGGCGAGGTATCCGTCCGCGATCAGTTCCTCAATGCTTACCGGCTCCAGCAAGGCATCAAAGATTGCCGGGTCATCGGTGATCATGCCGTGGCCCAGCCTGTAAGGCGTGGCTGTAAGCCCTATCACCCGCATGGCAGGGTTGATCTCCTGCAACTCGCGGATCAGTTGCCGGTAGCTGCCCTGATCGTG
>JAGWXN010000451.1 GCA_018969885.1 Betaproteobacteria bacterium
TCGGCGACCGCACGATAGGCCCGGGGTGAGGCCCGGTAATGCGGCATCTCGAACGCAAACGCGCTGTAGCCCGAGCCGGTCAGCTCCTTGATGCCCGCGTCGATGTAGCTGCGCCAATCCCGCAGTGCATCCTTGGGTAGCGGCCGGTTCCCAACAATGTCCCAGAACTCGAAGTCGTCCCCACTGACCCCCGACCAGGGGTTGCGTACATTCGAATACTGGTGCGACCAGCCATGCATCACCAGGCGCCCGCCGCGCGCAAGCGCATCGTTGAGCGCTGTCCTGAGCGCTCTGGCATTCCGAAGCCGGATCTCCTGCGCGACGCCGCCGTTATAGACACCGAGCGGATCGCGATAACGCGAAATCAGCGCGATCGAGAACGGGATCTGCGCCGCGGCGCCGGTCGCCGGATCCTGCCATTGCTGCATCAGCGCGGCGAGCGTCGCAAGGTGGGCGGGCTCTGTGATGGCACTCACATCCTCCAGCCTCACGAGGGCCTGTCGCGGCCCGCTCAGCTCAGCAGGATGGGTGCCCATCACCTCATGCAACAAATCAGCAACGGCCAGATACCGGTCGCGCGGGCCGATGTACGAGAACGGCATGTCGGCGACATACCAGAAGTGGCCCGCCTGAAGCGCATAGGGTGCGCGCTGCCCGTTAGCGCGGTTCTCGATCTCGGCGTGCACGCGAACCCGGCCCGGGTCAACCACTTCGGTGAGGCCAATATCGGGATCGGCAAACACCTGATTGGCCGCAGGATCAAACGCGTAATATTTGGTGAGCGCCCGTCCCCGGTAGTGCACCGTGTCGAAGAAGTCAGGCGTGGCGGCGGCAGGATCGCCCTCCAGCCCGCGGTTCGACACGAACCGGAAGCCAAACCGCGAGGCCAGATCAAGGCCCGTGGTCTGGGAGAATTGCCACAGGTTATGACGGAACCACACCACCGGGTTAGAGGTGGTCGAAAGGTCAGCAAGGAGCGCGGCCGGCAACGGGTTGTCGTAATGCGAGCCGAGATAGAACGTCGCGCGATAGCCGCTGATCGTGCCTGCGCGATAGGTCTCGACCGGCTGGGTCACCACCGGCGAATCCCAGCGCCCCAGAAGGTTCGCGAGCATGATTGCGTAGGCCCGCCCGAGCTTGGCGTAGGGCGAGGCGGCGGGTGCGTCGTAGAGCACCAGCACGGGCGGTGCCTGCTGGGCCCTCACAGGTAGCGAAGCGAGGGCCAGCGCGAGCGCGGTGGCCACCGCCAGAAGCGCGAGCAGGCGCCGGCGCGTGCGCATTGGAAGCGTAGACATGTTCATGACTCCTTGAGGTCAATCGGACGGGCCGGCCTAACGAGCCAGGCGCTGAACAGCGCTACGCTCGAGGCCAAGTGAGGCCGCCTCTTTCGGAAGCGCGCCGGGCACCACCACGACCACCGGCTGACCGGGCGTGCCCTGTGGAAGATCGGCATCGAGCCAGCGCGCCGGGGTGTCGGCGCGCTCGGAGCCGCCGACGGTGGCCTGCGACGGACGCTTTGCCCTCGGAAGCACGCCGGCGACAACCACTTGGGTCTGCGGCCCGCCAGGCCCCGATGCGGCGGTGGTTGGCGACGCGAGGCGGTCGATCGCCAGGGTCGAAGGGGTCGCTGACCCAGCGGGCGTGGCCACTGGTGCTGGCGTCGCGACCCCGCTTGCATCGATCGCGCCAGTCGCGGCCGGGGGTGACTCCGTTCCCCCGCAGCCGGCGATTCCGATCGCAACGACGAAGGGGGCGGTCCAGCGCACCACGCGCGGGATCCTGCAGCGGGCTTGCGAAGTATTCATGGTCGGGCTCCTTCGTTGGTCGAAAAGGGAACAGCGGGACGGCCACCGGCGGGTCGGCCAGCGCTACGCGGGGGGTGCTCGACGTCGACATCAAGCGAAGACCCACTTGCCCGCACGGCGGCACCCTCGGACGGGTCGGCCACCGACTTCACGACAGCCAGCGGCACTGCGTCCGGAAACTGATGCACAGTCTTGTCCCAACCGATCGGCTGGCCGGTGGCCAGATGCCTCAGCCACAGCCGCAAGGCGCGAAGGGTTGCAAGGATGTTGATCACGCTCGCCCAGACCATGCGCGGCAGCGACAGGAGGGCCTCCACAGGTCCATAGAGAAGCCCGGTGCAGACCGCGCGCTGGAGCGCCCTTAGCCCGAGAAGGGCCAGGTTGGCGATGAGTAACGCGGGAAGCCAGATTCCCGGGTCGCGGAGCGCCGGCGCTTCCAGCCGCCCGGTCTGCATCCAGTTCCAGGCCCAGTGCATCGCCATCAGGAAAAAGACCCCGTAAGCCGCGATCGCGACCAGACTCATGAGGAGCACCTTCCGGTCGCGCATCAGCAGATAGCGGACGGTCCAGTCGCCGCGCCAGCCCCAGGTGCGCCAGCCCTGTAGCGCAATGCCCACCACCCAGCGCGCCTTTTGACGCACGGCAGCGCGCAGGGTCGACGGAAAATATTCGCGGACGCAGACCAGTTCGCGGCGGCGCTCTGGGCGAACCGCACCGTTCCGGG
>JAGWXN010000452.1 GCA_018969885.1 Betaproteobacteria bacterium
GATCGGGAGACAGCAACACCATCGCGGTGGCGGGCGCTGATAGGAGCGAGGACTCCAGCAAGGCAAGGTCGGCTTCGTCGAGCGCAGGCGCATCCAGCACCAGCAGATCGGGCGGATCCCGCTGCACCTCTCCTGCCGCCTCCAGAGCGCCCCCGGTCATGGTCCGAAGCGAGAGCGACTCTGAGTCGCCTGGGAGTGCCGCCGTGATGCGGCTCAGATGCTGCGGGTCTGCACCAACCACACGGACAGAAATGGACATTGTCGAGCCT
Organism: Betaproteobacteria bacterium; assembly: GCA_018969885.1. The sequence goes on from JAGWXN010000452.1 coordinate 270, forward strand.
TTCATCGAACGGGCGCGCACGCACCGGTGCGGGATTGAAGACTTTCTCGGACCACACTTGCGCGCATCGCAGGCAGCGGCAGTCGGCCGCCCGGAACCAGCCCGCCCAGTGCAGTAATCGCGTACCCATCCAGCCAGACGCTGACCTGACGGCAACTGCTGGCATCGCACGATGCCGAGGGGGTTCCTGCGGGATCCTCAAAGTCGATACGGATCACGCTTGCTGCGCGCTCACGCGCGAGATCAGGCAGCCACAGTCGCATCTGCTCGCGGATGGCCAGCTCTCCATCCGCACCCCGTTCACATAAGGCCGCCAACCGCGCGCCCAGGCGGGTGGCCTCGCCAGCGGCGCTCCAGGCATGAAGCCAGCGGGATACATCAACAAAGAGCGTCAACAGAACAGCCAGGATCAAAATGGACAGGGTGATTTCAACCAGACTTACGCCGCGCTGATGCGAACGGGGATGGCTCAGGGAGTAGCTCACGGGACGGTTTGAGGAGCCGAGTTGGCGCATGTCAGTGACCCGCCATGGCCATGCTGACGCTGACGGGCGCAAAGTCAAACGCGGGCATCCAGGCGGGCATCAGCGGTACAAAGCGGTAGCGCGCACCGGGAGGGCCCAAGGTCACCGTGAGGAGATCAAGCGTGCCGGCTGCGCTACCGTCGGCGGCGCGCGCCTGGATCGATGCGAGGCCCGGGGTCGCCGCATTAACCAGCTCGCCCGAAGCATTACGAAGATCGGTGGGTACGCTGATCAGGACATGTCGGGTTGACAGGCCCGGTAGCAGCGGTGCCCCGGCCGAATCGCCGGCACAACTCGGGAGCGCCCTGCCGTACACAGCCAGACATTGGGCGCTCACTATACCCTCTGGCGAGGCACTGGCTGCGGCGAGGCGCGCCGCCGCCCGCGCCGCACCCGTCAGCGCTGCAAACTGCTGGGTGGCTCGGGAGAGTTCCACCACACCCAGAAGCAATGCGGCCATCAACCCTAGGATGACGGCAAGCTCAATCGTTGCCACCCCTCGCTCACGTGCGCGGGCGCGCTTGATCATTCGACCAGCACCGGAACGAGTGGCCCCGCGGACAGGCTGCTGCCGGGCAGTCCGCTGCCCGCACAGGGCGACCCGGGGTCGCTTGCGAGCCCCAGGTACTCAACCTGGCCGGGCCCACTGCTACCGGAAGTGGCGATCGGGCTGAGGAGCAGCGCACAGCCCCAGCCCTCGATCACCGGTTGCGCGCTGCCGTTCGAATCCCAGACTGAACAGTCAACGATCGGTACGACGACCAGCCGGCGCTCTCGGCCCTGCGCGCGACGGACTGCGGATGACCAGTTAGTCGAGTATTTCGCGTTGACACCCGAGGCAGTGTTTCCCTGATACGGAGCAAAACTCGTACGACTCGCAAGAAAATTGGGCGTTCCGGCCGCTGCTCCTTTTGCCGTTCCGGCATAGGCATCGCGCCCATCGGGCCAGGTCTTGCTGGTGTACGCGTACCCTGAAAAATCACCCGGACTCGCAGCAGGCGTTGGGCCTCCGCTGCCAAACAGCCCGAAGCGTGAGTTCCAGGCGTCGTAGACGCTGCTCTTTGCGCCGCTCTCGCCAACCGGCCCACCGACTTCGAGCGAGCAGCTGCCTCGGCCAGCGATCAGCTCCTGAAGCTGGTCTGCGCCGCCCTTGGGCGGGTCGAAATCAACCCAGCCGAATTTTCCGGCGCTGCCGTATCGGTTGGTCCCCTGGGAGCTCGGCTCGCGCATCCAGTCACCCACCCGAAGCCCAAAGGGCTTGCTGGAATTCTCGCGGGTGCCCGGAAGCTTGCAGAGCGCCAGGGGAAATGCGCAATTCACCTGACTGGGCGCGAGCGCAGCCACCGCGCTTGCCGTCAGGGGAAACGCCTGCCGGACCCCAACCACGCCCGCCAGATAGAGCGGGATCCGGCCGCCGTCGGCAGAACATCTGACGTGGGAGATGCTTCCGCTACCCGCTGCGGCAGTACGCCACGGCCCGGACGCACTATTCGAGAACTGTACGGCTAACATCGATCCGCTGAGCTGCCGCGACTGAAAGTCGAACCGGTTAAGCGACTCCGCCGGCCGCGCCTCGCCGGAGACGCTCCGGGCGAGCGCATCGCTCAAGGCGAGGCCATACGCTTCGGCCCGCAGCAACTGTGATGTGCTTGCGGTGGTCGAACGCAGCTGGGACACCGCAGCGAGCGCACACGCGTCGGCTGCCGACTGAAGTTCAGCCCTCACCACCACCAGTC
>JAGWXN010000046.1 GCA_018969885.1 Betaproteobacteria bacterium
CCTGCATGAAATTTTCAGCGCAGCTTGTTGGCCTTGCCCTGGCCGTTGTCGGCGCGCTGGGCGCGCCCCAGCGCTCGCTCGCCCAGGAATGGCCCGCCCGCCAGGCCATCCGGTTCGTGGTGGTCTATCCCCCGGGTGGTGCATCAGACGTCACCGCGCGGCTGCTCGCCGCCAAGCTCACCGATACACTGGGGCAGTCCGTGGTGGTCGAAAACCGACCGGGCGCCAATGGCATCATCGCCACTGACTTTGTGGCGAAAAGTGCCCCCGACGGCTATACGCTCCTGATGGCCAACCTCGGCCCGAATGCGCTCAATCCGGTGGTGTACAAAAAGCTGCCCTACGATGCGCTGAAAGATTTCGCGGGGGTCACGCTCACCACCATCGTGCCGCAGGTGGTGCTGGTAAACCCCGGCCTGCCCATCAAGTCGATTCCCGATCTCATCGCCTATGCCAAAGCCAATCCCGGCAAGGTGAGCTTCGGATCAGCGGGGCAGGGCGCCTCCAACCATCTATCAGGTGAACTGCTCAATGCGTTGGCAGGCATCCGGATGCAGCACATTCCTTACAAGGGTGATGCGCCCTCGCTCGCTGATCTCATCAGCGGGCAGATCCAGGTGGCTTTGCCCACCACGGTTGCGGGGCTGCCCTTCGTGAACAGCGGCAAGCTCCGCGCGATCGGCGTGACGGGGGCGAAACGCCTCGACAATATGCCCGATCTGCCCACGGTGGCTGAGACGCTGCGCGGGTTTGAAGCGGTTTCCTGGGGAGGCGTGATGGTGCCTGCCGGAACGCCCAAGCCGGTGGTTGCGCGCCTTAACGCCGACATCAACCGCATCCTCAAAATGCCCGATGTGGCCGACAAGTTGAAGGCGCTTGGGGCCGTGATCGTGGGTAGCAGCCCCGAGGAATTCGACACCTATGTGAAGGACGAAATCGCGAAATGGGGCAAGGTGGCACGCGAGAACAACATCGTGCTCGACTGAGGTCTGCCGGGATACGTAGGGCCGGGCGCGGTGTCGCGCCTGGGCGCGGTTCTCAGGCGCGCCGCTGCCAGGCGCTGAGGTCATCCGGCGTATCGATGTCCAGCGCCAGGTCGGCATCACGCCAGAGGCGAACCGGCCGTTCCTCGGTTCCAAACAGCCGCGCGTGGCGCGCGAGGCTGGCTTCGCCAAAGGCAAACCCGCGGGCGGCTGCGGCGGGCAGAAGAAGGCCGTTGGTGCCCGCCCCGGTTTTGTCGGCGATCAGGGTCACGGCGTCGGCGTGGCTACCCTCTATCAGCCGCAGCAATGCGCTGTGTTGAACCTCAGGCAGGTCGGCAGCGAGGATCAGAATCCGCTCAGCGCCGTGTTCGCGCGCATGCTCACAGCCCTGCTCGAGCGCGGCATTCAGTTCACCGGGTCCCGCCTCGCGAAGCGCCCGCGCCCCGCGCCGGGCAGCGTGGGCGAGGGCGTCATCGGACGGGCTCACCACGATGCACTGCTTGAGTCCGCCTGCGATGGCCGCGAACGCATTGAGAAGCGCATCCAGCCATTGGGTGTTCAGGCCAATGCGTTCGTCGGCACCCAGCACCGCGGCAAGCCGCGATTTGCCCGCTGCGAGACCGCGGGTTGGAATCACCAGCCACAGACTCATTGAAGCTCGTCTAGCAGCGTGATCGCTGTGCGGGCAAGTGCCGCAGCAACCTCGGGCGTGGTCATCAGGGTCTGGGTCACCGCGACCTGCGCGCCGCGGTCGCGAATCGCCCCGGCTAGTGCCGCATCGGTCTCGTCAATGATCCAGCCCCGCACCAGATCACCATAGTGCGCCACGATTCCCAGCGTGTCCGTGCCAGCGCCCAACTCGCGCATGATCTTGGCTGCGGGGCCCTTGACTGCCTGACCACCGATGATGGGCGATACCGCAACCACTGGAATGCGCGCTGACTGAAGCCAGCGTCCAAACGCGGACACAGCGAGGATCGGAGCGACACTGAGCCAGGGGTTCGAGGGACAGATGATCACGCCCTCGACCTGCTCCCCCAGTGGTGAGGCGAGGCGCTGTTCGAGCGGGCGGGACAGCGTCGCGGTCTCCGCGCCGTCGAACCGGAGTCCGGTGATGACTGGTCCGGCCTTCTGGCGCACGAAGTAGTCCTGAAAGGCGAGCTCGCCCTGATCGCGGGTCAGCACGCATGTGCGCAGTCGCTGATCGGTCACCGGCATCACCGGATGCGCAATGCCCAGCCGTTCACAGAACCTGGCAGTGATGGCCGATAGCGGCTCGCCTGCCGCAAGGCTGCGAGAGCGTTCGACGTGCACCGCCAGGTCACGGTCGCCGAGTTGAAACCAGGTCTCGCCGCCCAGCTGCGCGAGCATCTGCATGAAGTGCCAGGTTTCGTCGGCGCGTCCCCAGCCCAATTGGGGGTTGTGCAGACCGGCAAGCGTGTACATGACGGTATCGAGATCGGGGCAGATGGTGAGGCCCAGGTGCTCGAAGTCATCACCGACATTCACCACGATCGCAAGTTCGTCCGGGCGGGCGACCTGGACCAGTCCCTGACAGAGCCGCGCGCCACCGACGCCACCGGAAAGAGCAAGGATCATGAGGCGGGCCTGCGCGCTAGACGGTGGAGGCGGGAACGGAGGATGGGGCGGAGACCGTGGAAGCGGTCGTTCGCGCGTCCGCGGTCGACGGTGCGGTGGACGTTGCGGGTGGAGCCGAGGTACGCCTGCGCAGGGGCGTGAGCACAATGGGCGCCGCTGGCGCGGCATTAAAAGCACGCGCGCGCTGCGCGGCGGGGGGCGTCTGATAGAGCGTAGTGCGTTGGACGGGCTCGCGGCCCGCGAGGCGGATGAGTGCCTCCATCTGCGCGGGGCCGTATTCCTGCCCGTGCACCGTGCCAGCAGCTTTCGAAATACTTTCGTTGGTGAGGGTGCCACCCAGATCGTTTGCGCCGGCCGCGAGCGCTGCGCGCGCGCCCTCGGGTCCGAGCTTGACCCAGGAAGCCTGGATGTTGGGCAGAACCGGGTGGAGCGCGAGCCGCGCAACCGCGTGCATCAGCAGGGCCTCGCGCCAGGTGGGCCCCTTGCGGGCGCGCCCTTTGCGGTAGAGCGGCGCTTCCATATGAATGAACGGCAGGGGCACGAACTCGGTGAATCCGCTGGTTCGCTCCTGAAGATCCCGGACCCGAAGCAGGTGCCGAGCCCAGTGCTGCACGCGCTCAATGTGGCCGAACATGATGGTGGCGGTCGATCGTAGTCCGGCCCGATGGGCCGATTCCATGATCGATAGCCAACGCTCGGTATCAAGCTTGTCGGGGCATAAAACCGCGCGCGCCTCATCGTCGAGAATCTCGGCGGCCGTGCCCGGCAGGGAACCCAGTCCCGCGTCGCGAAGTCTTGACAGATAGCTCGCGATGGAATCGCCCAGCGTGGCTGCGCCGTGGCTCACCTCGAGCGGCGAGAACGCATGAACATGGATGGCTGGCGCCGCGCGCTTCACGGTTTGGAGAATGTGAAGATAGGTGTGACCCGTGTAGGACGGGTGAATGCCGCCCTGCATGCAGAGTTCGGTGGCGCCGCGCTCCCAGGCTTCGGCTGCTCGTCGTGTCAGCTCGTCATCGTCGAGGTCATAGGGGCGTCCGCGTAGATCGGCGTTCTGACGACCCTTGGAAAAAGCGCAGAAGCTGCAGGCATGCTGGCAGACATTGGTGTAGTTGATATTTCGGTTCACCACATACCGGACGGTGCTGCCGCTTGCCGATGCGCGCACCCTGTCTGCGGCTGCGCAGACTGCTTCGAATTCATCAGCGCGCGCTTCGAAGAGTCTGGCGATCATCGCTTCATCGAGCCGATCACCGGCTTCGGCGCGTGCGAGCAGTGGCTCGATCGATGCGCTGTGCGGCGTGCGGCGCGGTGCAGGTTCAATGGGTAGCGCCGACGGCTCGCCTGCCACCCACGCATTGTTTCGAGCATAGCCCTCTGAATCGATGCGCCGCAGCACGTCGGTGGCGATGAGCGGGTCATGCCAGCGGAGTGCGTCAAGTGCGTAGCGCGGATAGGAGGGCAGTCGCTCCACCAGAATTCGTCCTGCCTGAGCGGTTCGCTCGCGCAGCGCCTCGATCGCAGGCCACGGCGCCTCGGGATTGACATGATCGGGTGTGACGGGCGAGATACCCCCCCAGTCATTGATGCCGGCTGCGATCAGCTTCGGGTAATCACGCGCACTCAGATTGGGCGGCGCCTGAATGTTCATCTCGGGTCCGAACACGATGCGCGCGAGCGCGAGCGTCCAGGTGAGGTCCTGGTGATCGGGCTCGGGCGCGCGCGCCATGGGCGTTTGCGGCTTGGCCCGAAAATTCTGAATGATAATTTCCTGCAGATGACCGTGTCGTGCGTGGAGCGCTCTGAGTGCGAGCAAGGCGTCGAGCCGCTCGGCGCGGGTTTCGCCGATACCGATCAGGATTCCGCTGGTAAAAGGAATCCTGAGTTCGCCCGCCGCTTTGATGGTATCGAGCCTCACCTGAGGCCATTTATCTGGTGAGCCGTGATGCGGGCCGCCCCTGTCCGAGAGCCGCTCGGCGCTGGTCTCGAGCATGAGGCCCTGCGAAGCGCACACGCGCCGCAACTGGGCGAGTTGCTCGCGCGTCATCACGCCTGGATTGGCGTGCGGCAGCAGCCCGGTTTCCTGCAGCACGCGCTCGGCCATGGCGGCCACATAGTCGATGGTGCTCGCATAGCCCATGGCATCGAGCGCGGCGCGTGCTTGCGGCCAGCGCGCCTCGGGCTGATCGCCCAACGTGAAGAGCGCCTCGTGGCACCCGGCTCGGGCTCCGGCGCGGGCGATGTCCAGCACCTGTTCGGGTGACAGGAAGGGAGCGGGCAACTGGCTGGGGCTCGCAGAAAACGTGCAGTACCGACACACATCACGGCACAGCCGGGTGAGCGGGATAAACACCTTGCGCGAATACGACATGCGGTTGCCATGTCCCAGGTCGCGCAGGCGCGAGGCTTCAGCCATGAGCCAGTCGAGTGGCGCTTCGCGCGCCAGCTCACGCAGATCGTTATCGGACAGATTGATCATCAGCGGATGGTATGGCGCATTGTTGGATGAGGACGGACAGGCTCTCTGTTTAGCGGAAGATATCCGCGCCTGGCGGACGAATCAGTTCGCGACTGCTGCCCTCGCGCAGCTCAAACGGCAGCCCGGTTGCATGAACCACCGGCAGTCCCTCGTCGGCCTGCCCCATGAGGAGCGAGGCGGCCGCGGCCAGCTCGTCGGCGAGACCGACTTCGCTATGACGAAGCAGGCGCCCGCTACGGTCGGGTTTGCCGCGCAGGTCAGCGAGCCCGGGGACACCGGCCGCGCCGATCGCGGTGCCGATGGTTCCCATTCGCCAGGCGCGCCCGAAGCTATCGTTGATGATGACGCCCACTGCGCAACCGTACCGGGTCTGAAGCGCATCACGAAGCTTGGCCGCGCTGCGATCAGGGTTCTCGGGTAGCAGCAGCACCACCTCGTCTTCTTCAGGCATGTCGACATTGGATGCGTCGATCCCTGCATTGGCCATCACCAGCCCCAGTCGGTGCTCGACCACGATCACGCCTGGCACACAGCGCACCACCGCGGTCGATTCCGAGAGAATCAGTTCTACCACCCGCGGGTCTTTGCCAGCAGTCTGAGCGAGTGAATGCGCGCGCGCCGAGGGCGTGACATCACGTAACCGTACCCATCGATTCTCGGACTTGGAAACGATTTTTTGCGCGACGACGAAGGCATCACCGGCGCGCACAGTGATGCCGGCGCGCGCAATCGCGTCGCTGACCAGTTGTGCCAGATCAGCCCCGGCCTGCACGGCGGGCAGGCCGGCCAGCGCGGTGAGCGTCAGGCGGCGGGGCGCCTCATGGGCGACCGCTCCGTGAGGCGATCGGCTCGAGGGAACGGCCATGAAAGGGGGGGATTGGGTCACGAATCAGCCAAACGCTGCGCGCAGGCGAGGCACGACCTGCTCGGCATAGAGCCTGAGAAAGCGTGCCTGATCCGGGCCCGGGGCATGAAACACCAGATGCCGGAAGCCGAGTTCGACATAGGGGCGGATTTTTTCGATCTGCTCGTCGGGATCGGTGGAAATGATCCAGCGCTTGACTGTGCGTTCGAGCGGCAGCGCATCAGCGAGCTTTTCCATTTCGACCGGGTTTTCGGTGCTCATTTTTTCTTCCGGCGACAGCGCAAGCGCAGCCCAGAACCGGGTGTCTTCACGGGCTCGTTCGAGATCGGTATCGAAGGACACCTTCACCTCGATCATGCGGTCGATGGAATCGGTTGCGCGGGCCGATGTCTGAAGGCCCGACGCCACATTGGGCAGCAACGTTTCGCGATAGAGTTCCGGCGCCTTGCCGCTCGTGCAGATGAAGCCATCGCCGATTTCCCCGGCCAGTGCGGCTGCACTGGGCCCGGCGGCTGCGACATAGATGGGAACGGGTTCGTTGGGGCGGTCGTAGATGGTTGCGCGCTCGGTCCTGAAATACTCGCCCTCAAAACTCACCAGGTCTTCGGTCCAGAGTTTTCGCATCAGAACAATCGATTCCCGAAGGCGTCCGAAGCGTTCTTTGAAGCCGGGCCACTTGATACCAATGGCGGGGACCTCGTTGAGTGACTCGCCGGTGCCCACGCCCAGAATGATCCGGCCTGGAAACATGGCGCCCAGCGTGCCCATCGCCTGGGCCACGATGGAAGGGTGGTAGCGAAAGGTGGGCGTGACCACGCTGGTGCCGATCACGATCCGCCGGGTTCGCGCGCCCGCCGCCCCCATCCAGGCAAACGAGTAGGGCGCATGGCCCCCGGTGTGACGCCAGGGCTGAAAGTGATCGCTGATGAAGACCGAGTCAAAGCCCAGATCTTCGGCAAGGCAGGTGAACTCCAGCAACTGTGTGGGCGTGAACTGTTCGGCCGAAGCCTTGTAACCGATTCTGAGCATGAGGACTCCGCATGATGTTGACGGATTAGGCAGGTGCGGACTATACCGGCCCTTCACCGCGCGCTCGCCGCATCGCCGGCACCAGCACCATCATCAATAGCGCCGCCGACACCGCCAGGAACCCGGCGCTGATCGGTCGCGTGACAAAGACCGACAGATCGCCTTCCGAAATCAGCATGGCCCGGCGGAAATTTTCTTCCAGCATCGGGCCCAGGATAAAACCCAGGAGGAGCGGTGCAGGCTCGAAACGCATTTTTCTGAGGCCGTAACCGATCACGCCGAAAATCGCCATGATCACCACGTCAGACAGGTTGTTCTTGAGGCTATAGCAGCCGATGCAGCAAAAGATGATGATCGCGGGAAACAACACCCGGTACGGAATGGTGAGTAGCCGCACCCATACCCAGATCAGCGGCAGATTGAGCACCACCAGAAGTGCGTTCCCCAGCCACATGCTCGCGACCAGTCCCCAGAAGAGCGCGGGTTGCTTGTCGATGATCTGAGGACCCGGGGCGATGCCATGAATCATCATGGCGCCGATCATCATCGCCATGATGGCGTTAGGCGGAATCCCAAGCGACAGCATCGGGATGAAGCCCGCCTGCGCCGAGGCATTGTTCGCGGCCTCGGGCGCGGCCACACCCTGCACCATCCCGTGCCCGAACTTTTCAGGCTCGCGTGAGAGTTTTTTCTCCAGACTGTAGGCAGCGTAAGCGGGAATGTCGGTGGTGCTGCCGGGCAGGATGCCAAGTGCCACCCCCATGGCGGTGCCTCTCGCCGCAGCCGGCGTGGCGAGTTTGAAGTCTTCGCGGGAAGGCCATAGCCGATCGGCCGGCCGCACCACCCGTCCCTGACCCTGGGTCGCTTCCAGGTTCAGCATGATCTCGGCCAGTCCAAACAGCCCCATGGCAACGGGCACGAAGCCGATGCCGTCGAAGAGGGCATTCACGCCCAGGGTGTAGCGCTGCATGCCCGTGGTCACGTCGGTGCCGACCAGCCCCAGAAATACGCCGAGTGCAATCATGGCAAGTGCTTTTGCCAGGCTGCCTTGCGCAAGCACCACCGCCGCCACCAGACCAAGCACCATCACCGCCACATAATCGGGTGACTGGAAAAGAAGCGCGAGCTTGGCAACGGGGGGGCCAGCCGCTGCGATCACCAAGGTGGTGACCGTGCCGGCAAAGAGCGAGGCGAGCGCGGCGACCGCAAGTGCAGCGCCCGCGCGGCCGTTCCGGGCCATGGCGTGACCATCCAGTGTGGTGACCACCGACGACGATTCGCCAGGGAGATTGACCAGGATCGCAGTCGTTGAGCCGCCGTACTGTGAGCCATAAAACACGCCCGCCAGCATGATGAGCGCGCCCACCGGTGGCAGGTGAAAGGTGAGCGGCATCAGCATCGCCACCGTGGCCGACGGGCCGATGCCGGGGAGTACCCCGATCAGGGTGCCCAGCAGACAGCCGACCAGACAGAGCGCCAGGTTGAGGGGCGACAGTGCCACCGAGAACCCGAGGCCGATATTGGCAATCAGCCCTGAGAGAATCGCATCCATTGGTCAGGCGAGGGGCGGCAGAATCAGCAGCGGCAGCCCCAGCCCCCACACAAAAATCGCGATGACCCCAATGGTGAGTGCCAGAACGAGTGCGGTCAACGCACGCCAGGAGAGCGGCTGGCCAGCGAAGTTGGCCGTGAACGCAGTGGCCGCGATGGCAACCACGACGCCCAGGCTGGAGAGCGTGGCGGCGAACACCAGCACCGCCGCAGAGACGAACGCGATGGGCCGCAGCCGTACGCCCTCGAACCGATCCTCAGGCTTGCCGGGCCCGCGTCGCAGTGCGAGTCCGCTGATCAGGGCGCCGAGCGCGATCATCGCAAGCGCCATCGCGCGAGGCACATAGCCTTCACCCATATCGGCCGCCGTACCCTGCGTGAGATCGGCCCCGAGGAAAAGCGCAGCGACGCCGATGGCCGCCAGGACGATACCGGCCCACAGGTCACGATCGTCCAGGCGGTTCATGACGGCCTGCGCGGCGCGGGGTTACTTCTTCTGCCGCGTTTTGACCAGACCGGCTTCAAGAAACACTGGATACATCGCAGCGTCATCCTCTGCCCAGCGCTTTTTCGCCATGTCATTGCCACCCGGCGTGACCAGGAAACCGGCCGCGCGGGCTTTCTCCTGAAACTCTTTGTCGGAGAGCGTTTCGATGAACTTGGTTTCGAGTGTCTTGAGTCGATCAGCGGGAATGCCCTTGGGCGCCGCAATCACGCGCCAGAGTCCCGAGATGACTGGAAAGCCCTGCTCGGCGAAGGTGGGAACATCAGGCGCCTTGAAATGACGAGCGGACGACGCGACACCGAGCACGCGTAGCTTGCCTGCAGCATGTTGTTCGATCACATCCGGTAAGGCGATCGAGGCCATATCGACCTCGCCGGACAAGAGGGCCTGTACGGTGGGCGCAAAGCCTGCGTAGGGAACCTTGGTAAGGCGTATCCCCAGGCCCTTCTCGAAGACCGAAGCGGCGACATGCGACGAACCGCCTGGCTGATCGTTGCCGTTTTTCAGCTTGCCCGGATTGGCTTTGGCGTGATCCACCAGTTCCTTCAGGTCCTTGAAAGGCAGCTTCGGGTTGATGGTGATGGCGGAAGGATCATCGCCGAAGAACACCACCGGTTCCATATCGTCGAGGGCGTTGGCGTTGGGATTGTTGTACTGCGCGAATACCGCGCCCGTGGCGATCATGGCGAGGGTATAGCCGTCGGGCTTGGATGACATGACTTCCTTGATGCCCACCGTGCCGCCCGCCCCCGGCTTGTTCACCACCACAACGGGTACACCCATACGCTTGGAGGCCGCCTCGGCAGTCATTCGCATGGCGGTGTCGCTACCGCCACCCGGTGGCCAGGGGACGACCAGCGTGATCGGCTGCGACGGAAACGCCTGAGATTGGGCGAGTGCCGGGGCAAGCGCCACACACAACGCAGCGAGTTTCAGGATCAACGGCTTATTCATGGCGAGCTCCTGCTGGGATGGGTGAAGAGGGTGGGTGAGAGGATGGCGGAGGGGTCAGCTGCCGAGTTCGCGGATGACCGACAGACCATAGCGCTGATCCGACAGATCACCTGCCAGGAGCAGCACCAGTTCTTTGAGCCCCGCATCGCGGTAGGCAATCAGCTTGTCGCAGCATTCCTGAATCGTACCGGCCACGGCGAACGCATCAACGGCTTCATCGGAGACCAGACGGGCTGCTGCCGCGTAGTCGCGCCGCCCCATCGCTTCGATGATCCCTGCCTGATCAACCTTGATGCCGGAGTGCGCGATGGCATCGTCGATGAAGCGGTTGCGAAGAATGAACGCGAGTTTCATTCGTACCTGTTCGATCGCGCGTCCGCGGTCGGCCGCCGCCACGAAGGAGATGTAGCTTGCCGTGTGAAGCGCCTCATAGCTGCGGCCAGCTTCTTCTGCACCGGATCTCGTGATGGCAAGCGACTCCCGCACAAAGCCCGCTGAAATGCCCGCCGAGAGCACCACGCCGTCGGCAATCTTGCCGGCCAGGGCGAGCATCTGTGGCTTCATGGGCGACAGATAAAGCGGAATCGGCTGTGGTGGCGTGAACATCATTCGTGCGCCGCGCAGCCGAAAGCGCTGGGCCTCCTGGTGTACCGGTTCGCCCGTCCAGAGTGCGCGAAGCGCATTGATGAAATCACGCGTCACCCCGATCGGCTTGTCGATCGACTCGCCCGACTCGCCCAGGAACAAGGGGTTGCCGGTGCCAAGCGCGAGCGCGACGCGCCCGGGCGCGGCTTCCGCGAGCGTGGCCATCTGCATGGCGGTTGGCATGGGGTGGCGCAGATAGGGGCTGACCGCGGTGGGAATCACGCGCACGCCTGGGATCGCGCTGGTAAAGCCCAGGCAGGACACGATGGGCTCACGATAGCCGAGATGATCAGCCATCCAGAGGCTGCTCGCGCCCGCGGTCGCGGCTTCGCGGGCGAAAGTAAGCGCCTCATCGTAGGGGGCAAAGCCATCAAAACTGACACCGATCTGCATGGTGGAAGCCGTTATCAGGAGCGATTGGAAGTTGGACCGCGCACGTGCGCGAGGAGTTCGGAACAGCTCATGCCGGCGATGCCCATTGCCTCGGCCGTGCGGCCGCCTTCACGATAGTTGGTACCGGTGAGTGTGATGCCCAATTGCAGGAGCGAGCTTGCCGTTGGAACAGGGATACCGGCGATGGTGGCCAATTCGATGAACGGCAGCAGACCGTGACCAAAGTCTTCGAGATAGTAGCGGTGGGAAAGGGAGTCGGGTGCCTTGATTCGTTGATTGGCCTTGCCGCCGCTGATGGCACTCACCAGATCCGTGGTGTCGGTGACAGAAGCCTCGACCGTACCATAGCGTTGCATCTCGGCGCCGAGCGCGGGCAGTTCATGACCGAAGGCGCGCGCCACCGCGAGTCGCTCGGCGTCCAGGGCCTGCATCACACGCACCACACCCGGCGTCATGCCCTGTACATAAAACGTGAAATCGCCGCGCGTGGCCTCGATCCAGGCAGCCCCCAGGATGGTGCCGGGCGCGTGCAGCACCATGTTGAGGTTGGCAAGGCTGGAATTGAGGACATCGGGGACCCGCTCGCTCACCGGATAGAGAGTCTGCGCGGCGTTTGCCGCAGCCTCTCCGCCAGGCAAGGCAGCGAGCCGCAAAAACCGGGCTTTCCCTGAAATGGTGACCGACCCGGGCCGATATTTTCGCGCGATGTAGCTGAGCGTATGGAATTCAGCGACCGCAGGCACCGGCCCACCGCTTGCTGCGCGAAACGCGGTGGTGAACTCGAGCGCGCCGCCGGTATGCCCAGGGTTGAGTACCACTGGCGCATGATGCAGTCCGGCCTGCGCAAGGGCCCGTGCCACGGGTGCATGCGAGATCGTGGGCAGACAGACCAACGCAGCGTCTGCGTCCCGCATCGCTTCAACGAGATTGGGTGTGATCCGTTCGGGACGAACAAAGCCTTCGCCCAGTACACCCTCGTAGTCGACGCCGCCCCTCTCCATGAAAGGCGCAAGCGTATCGGGTGAACGGTTCCACAGCCGGACCTGATGGCCGGCGAGCGTGAGCTCCACCGCGGCTGCTGCGCCGCCTGCTCCGGCCCCGATGACGGCGACGCGCATGGCGTCAGCGCACCACGATCAGTTCGTCGTTCGAGCAGTAGTCGGAGAGCATCTCCGAGCCGGTGTCGGTGACCAGCAGCATGTCCTTCAGCTGCATGCCATAGCCATACCCGGTCTGATAGCAGAGCGGTTCAACGCCCAGCACCATGCCCGCCTCAAGCTGCGCATCGCCCTCGCGACCGATCTCGGGTGTCTTGCCCAGATACGGATCTTCGTGGAGGAAGAGTCCGATGCCGTGACCGACGAACGAAATGGGGGGAAGCTTGAGTTCATCGAGCTTGCGGATGAAACGCTCGTAAATTTCGCGGCAGCTCGCGCCCGGTTTGATCCGCTCGAGCAGTTCGTACTTGCAGTCGACCAGATGCTTCCAGATGCGCTCGGCGTGTGGCGGCGCTTTCTGCACCACCGCGGTCCGGCAGACCCCTGCCTGATAGCCTGAGATCACCGAAAAAATCTCGACCCTGCAGACGTCTCCTGACTCGAGCTTGCGCAGCGACGGCCCTACATTCGGGAGCTGGCTGCGCTCGCCAGTGGCCACGATCAGCAGCTTGAACTGCTCGGCGCCCAGCGAATAGACATTGCGCGTGAGATGGCCTGCGAGATCCATTTCGGTATCGCCCGCCTGAACGGCCCGAAGCGCATCGGTGATTGACTGATCGGCGATGCGGGACAGGCGTCGCAGCAACGCAATTTCATCGGCGGTTTTGATCTGGCGAAGCCGCGCGACGATCTGCTGGTTGGCGACGAAGGTGGCGCCGGGGAGCGCTGCCCGGAGCTTTTCGAACTCGCTCGCAGGCAGATAATCAAGTTCGATGCCGATACGGGCGCGGGCCAGTCCCATTTCGGTGAGTAGCTCGGCGCACACCGCCATGGCGTTGTCGCTGAACTCTGCCCAGATCCGGGTTTTCGTGCCGGGCTCGCGGCGCCCGATAGTTGTGGCCTCCATGTCCACACCCAGGATGGCGGTCTGCCCGTCGGCAGTGACGATACCCATGGCGTGACGATGTCGCATGAGGGGCTGCGACGGCACCACAAAGCCTGTGAGGTAGGCAAAGTTTTCAGGGGAGCACGACACCATGGCGTCGAGCCCGTGGGTGTTACAGGCCGCTTTCCAGCGGTTGACGATTTCCTCGCGCATCAGGCCTCCGATTCGGGAACGCGGTAGCGGGCGATCTTGGCTTCATCCACGGCGGTGCCGAGACCGGGCGTGCTGGGCACTTCAATGAACCCATCAACCAGACGCATGGGTTCAACCAGCAGATCGTCCTTGTAGTAAATGCCGCCGATCTGTCCGGTGTTGGCCTCAGCGGGCGTGGACACCGGAATGACATTTGAGAGCGTGACCGCGGGTGCGGCTGCCGCCAAGGTGAGGTTCGCGCGGTTACCCACGCCGGTTTCCACCGAGCCATTGACGTTACAGATGATGCCGGCGGCGCTGCAGACCGCAGCCACTTCCATTGCACGGTAAAGACCTCCCGGCTTGGTCGTGTAGATGGAAACGATCTCGGCAGCGCGACGCTCGATGATCTGGATCACGTCATGCGCGTTCCATGCGCTTTCGTCGGCCATCACGGGCGTATCGATGGCGCGCGAGACCTCCGCGATACGCTCGATTCCCATCACCGGCTGCTCGGCATATTTGAGACCGTAGGGCTCCATGGCACGGAGGGTGCGGATCGCCTCGCCCGGTGTGGCGTAGCCTTCGTTGGCATCGACGCACAGATCGACTGCCGGTCCGACTGCTTCGCGAATGGCACGAACGATTTCGATGTCGCGCTTGGGATCCTGTCCGACCTTGATCTTGATGGTGCGGATACCCTCTGCCGCCACGCGTGCGCATTCGGCGACCGCCTCATCGATCGCCAGCAGCCCGATTGAGTGGGTGACCGCTACCCGACTGCGGGCGAGGCCGCCCAGGAGCGTGTAGGCGGGTACACCGAGTGCCTGCGCGGTGAGGTCATAGTAGGCAAAGTCGACTGCCGATTTTGCGTAGGGATAGCCTTTGATGGCAGCGTCCATCCGGCGGTGCAGTCCGGCGAAGTCGCCCAGCGGGTGGCCCTGGATGGCAGGCAAAAGATAGCGCTCAATCACCAGCCGCGCGATGGCAGGTGATTCGCCGAAATATCGGCCAAATTCGCCGCCCCAGTCTTTCAGTGCGGGCGACTCACCCCAGCCAAAGCGGCCTGAGCCGTCGCCGAGCTTCACAAGTACATAGCGGCCGATGGGTTCGGTGAGACCGGTCCATTTGTGCACGCGTCGCGTGGGCAGATGGACGAGGAGCGTTTCCAGGGTGGCAATCGAGGCGAGCATGATGTCAGCCAAGTCTAGGTAGGGGGGTGGGAGGCGTCAAGGAAGGGCAGGTCGAGCATCAGACCGCCGTATATCCGCCGTCCGCCAGCACATCCGATCCGGTGATGAACGACGCGCCGTCGCTCAGCAGAAACAGCGCAGTCTCGGCGATTTCTTCTGGCCGCCCCAGTCGGCCGGCGGGATGAAGCGGCGCGAGCGCGGCATTGACCGCCGCCTCATCGCCATAACGATCGGTGAGCCGGCTGGTCATGATGGCGCCGGGAGAGAGGCTCACCGCGCGGATGTTGTCTTGAGCATAGTCGACCGCCAGGGTGCGCGTGAGCGAATGTAACGCTGCCTTGCTTGCGCTGTAGGCAGCGCCCGAGCGCGCCGTAACGTGTCCGAGTTGTGAGGCGATGTTGAGGATCACGCCCCCGCCGGCTGCGATGAGGTGAGGAATGGCCCAACGGGACATCAGGAACGACCCGGTGAGATTGACGCTGATGGCGCGATCCCAGTCATCGAGCGGGATATCGGCGACGCGATTGCGCGGCGTGGCGACCGCTGCGTTATTGATGAGCGCGTGCAGCGCTCCAAAATGCGCCACCACCTGTTCGACCGCGGCAAGGCTAGCGTCACGACTTGAGATGTCACACTCGATCAACAGAACATCGGCATGGTCTGCGTAACGTTTCCTGAGGGCGGCGCCCGCGAAATCGAGCGCGGCCACGCGGGCGCCGGCTGCGCGGCAGCGCATCACAAGCGCATGGCCCAGATCACCGGCTGCGCCGGTGACGAGCACAACGCGTGCATCGAGACAGCGTGGAGCATTCATCAAAGTATTATAGGAGCGGGTCAGCGCCGCAAAGGGGAGTCATGAAACAGCTTGCCGCCGAACAGGTCCGTTTTTACCGGGACCAGGGCTATCTGAGCCCCATTCGCGCTTTCGGTGCGGAGGAAGCCGCCCGTTATCGCGCATTGCTCGAAGCAGGCGAGCGGGTGCACGGGCTTGCTCCGGATCAGCGGCGGAAAATGTATCTGTATCTCAAGTGGATGGACGACATTGTGCGCGACGCCCGCGTGCTCGATGCGGTGGAAGATCTGATCGGCCCCGACATCCTCGTCTATCACATGACGCTCTGGATCAAGGAGCCACACACCGATGCTTTCGTGAGCTGGCACCAGGACTCCACCTACTTCGGCCTGAGCCCGGCCGAGCATGTCACGGCGTGGGTGGCGCTCTCACCGTCCAGTGAGGAGAGCGGCTGTGTGCAGG
>JAGWXN010000453.1 GCA_018969885.1 Betaproteobacteria bacterium
GAGGCGCTCCTTGCCACGCTCAACGCCAGCGGCGAATGGCAGGATCACCGCACGGCGTGCGTGTTTCCGCCAGGCACCAGCGTCTCGCTTATCCCGTGGGAGTTTCTGCCCGGGAAGTGGCATTGGCTGCAGGCGGGGGATGTTTCTGCCCGAACCCGCTTCGAAGCCCGCGCCGCGCGCGGCAACGCCACGAAGGCGCTTCGCATCCTCGACGAACTCGACCGCGACGATCGAACCGCCCGTTCGTGATAGGTTTATGGGTTTGCTCCGGCGCGCTCACGCGCCGGGCGTCCCTTTCCCTCGCACGATCCTGATCCATGAGCCAGAACATTCTGCAGTCGCTTCCTGTCGGCGAGCGCGTCGGCATTGCCTTCTCGGGTGGGCTTGATACCTCGGCCGCCGTGCACTGGATGCGCGCGCGTGGCGCGGTCCCATGCGCCTACACCGCCAATCTCGGTCAGCCCGACGAGACCGACTACGAGGACATTCCGCGTAAGGCCCGCGCCTATGGCGCTGATATTGCGCGGCTGATCGACTGCCGCAAGCAACTGGTGGCCGAAGGCATTGCCGCCATTCAGTGCGCGGCCTTTCATGTGTCGACTGCAGGCGCCACCTACTTCAACACCACTCCCCTTGGCCGAGCGGTGACGGGCACTGCGCTGGTCGTTGCCATGAAGGATGACGGCGTCAACATCTGGGGTGACGGCAGTACCTTCAAGGGTAACGACATCGAGCGCTTCTATCGCTACGGCCTCCTCGCCAATCCGGCGCTGCGGGTCTACAAACCCTGGCTCGATCAAACCTTTATTGACGAGCTCGGCGGCCGCAAGGAGATGAGCGAGTACCTCATCGCCAATGGCTTCGATTACAAGATGAGCGTGGAGAAAGCCTATTCCACCGACTCCAACATGCTGGGCGCCACCCACGAGGCGAAAGACCTCGAGTTTCTGAACAAGGGCATCACCATCGTCAATCCCATCATGGGCGTGGCGTTCTGGCGCGAAGAGGTGGTGGTCAAGCCTGAAACGGTCACCGTGCGGTTTGAGGAAGGGCAGCCGGTGGCGCTCAATGGCGCAAGCTTCGCCGATCAGGTGGCGCTTTTTGAAGAGGCCAACCGCATTGGCGGTCGGCACGGTCTGGGCATGTGCGACCAGATCGAAAACCGCATCATCGAAGCCAAAAGCCGCGGCATTTATGAAGCCCCGGGCATGGCGTTGCTCCACATTGCTTACGAACGCCTGATCACCGGCATTCACAACGAAGACACCATCGAGCAGTACCGGGCCAACGGCCGCCGACTGGGGAAACTGCTCTATCACGGGCGCTGGTTCGACCCGCAAAGCCTCATGCTGCGCGAAACCGCGCAGCGCTGGGTGGCTCGTGCTGTCACCGGCGAGGTGACGCTTGAACTTCGGCGGGGCAACGACTACTCCATCCTCGACACCTCAAGCCCCAACCTCACTTATCACCCCGAGCGGCTCACCATGGAAAAGGGCCAGGGCGCATTCACGCCGGCAGACCGTATCGGTCAACTCACCATGCGTGACCTCGACATCGCCGATACCCGCGCCAAGCTGGGCATCTACTCCCGCACCGGTCTGCTTGGGCAGGGCGGCGACGGGGCGGTGCCGCTGCTCGGCGACTGAACATCCAACCGGGGAAGCCGCGATGACCTTCTCAATCGTTGCGCGCGACCCCGCCACCGGCGCATTCGGCGTCGCGGTGGCCACCCGCTTCTTCGCAGTCGGCGCGCTCTGTCCGCATGCAGAGGGCGGGGTCGGGGCGCTTGCCACGCAGGCGCTCATCAATCCTCTTTACGGTCTCGATGGCCTCGCGATGTTACGCAAGGGCGGCGCGGCCAATGATGTGGTAGCCGCGCTCACCGATGCCGATCCGGGACGTGCTGCGCGGCAGGTCCATCTTCAGGATGCCCAAGGGCGCATTGCCGCCTACACCGGCGCTGATTGCATTCCCTGGTGCGGACACCGCATCGCTGAACGGGTGTCCGTAGCCGGCAACATGCTGGCCGGGCCGGCAGTGGTTGACGACACCCTGCGCGCCTATCAGGAGGCCATCAGCCTGCCCTTCGCCGAGCGGCTGATTCATGCGCTCAAGGCCGGTGAGGCGGCGGGCGGCGACAAGCGGGGACGGCAGTCTGCCGCGCTTCGCATTCACACCACCGAGGCCTATCCGGCGCTTGATCTCCGAGTTGATGATCACGAGGATCCGCTCGCCGAACTCGAACGTCTCGAGGCGGTGAGCCGCGAACGTTTCACTCATTTCGCACAATTCTTTGCCACCCGCGCGCTACCGGGCGGGATTCATGACCGCGCTGTGATCGAGGCAGGCATTGCGAAGGCCCTCGCGGGTCAGGTGGGTACGCGTTCGCGTGCCACCGACGCATGACCCGAGTGGCCCATGCTGCTTGAGATCGATTCACTCCGCGTGAGCTTTGCCACCGCCCGCGGTGAGGCGCGTGCGGTCGACGGCGTGAGCCTCTCGGTGCGAGCGGGCGAAACACT
>JAGWXN010000454.1 GCA_018969885.1 Betaproteobacteria bacterium
GTTTGCCATGCCGCTGCTAAGGTAGACCGCAGTTGCGGCCATGATGAGCTTCACCCGATTGCCCATGATCCGTCTCCCGCTCTGCCAGCGCGCCCAGTGCTCGCTAGCAGCCAAAGGATCAGGCCGAGGCCGGATACACCGCAATCTGTATGGTTTAGGGTCAAGCGGCCCTTACGCCGGCGACGCGCCGGCAAACTTCGTAGCAGTGTAGGGTAGGCGTACGGAGATTTTGCCCGACATTCACCCGTTAGTCTTGGCCGCAGCTCTGTGCCACAGTGGCAATAGTGTAGATGTAGGGAGTCCGCTGATGAGCCATACAAAGCTGATGTCCGAATCGCAGTTGCCACCTTTCGAAGACCGGCCGCGCACTGTCGCCGCCCTGCGCCGCGTTGCGGAGCTTTTGCAAGAGGATGGCATCAGCGAGACACGGCAGGTCGAGCTCTACAATCAGTTCATAGGAATCGATGAAACTGAGGCCGGTGGGAAGGGCAAAGGGAAGCAGAAGGCGATCAACAACGCCGGCCTCAATAAAGGCCGCTTCAACGAATTCACCAACGGTGCCAGCATCCCTCATCCGCGGGACATCGTTCTGCCACAGCTGTGGCGCTTCTATGCGACTGTCTATCCGTCTTCACTCTTGATCGCGTGGAAGCAAACGGTTGGCCACGACATCGCGTTAAATGACCCGCTGGCGTGCACAATCCACAACTTCCTGAGCCCGGACAAAGGCGAACTTAGCGACGCCCCGTACCGGTTCGACCGTGTCGTAGAGTTCGGGGGGCATTACACCCTCTACCGCCCATTCTATGCCAACCCAGATCATGAGATCATGGTCATGGCGCTGACCTGTGGGGTTGACGATAATGCGACCCGCTTCCGCCTCGACATGCGGTTCCCGCTGCTGAGCGATGACCCCGACGAGATCGAGCACGAAACTGCCGAAGGTTCGATCATTCCCTATCTGGACCGGGTGCTCCTTTTCGGAAAGATCGAGTCACGTGGCGCGCCCGTCATCATCTCCCTGACTGAAAATTCGATGCGGCACGACAGCGTGCGCACACTGGACGGCGTGATGATGGTGTGTTCCGCCGGGCACCGCGCGAGCGCCTACCCGATCTATGGCGTGCGCAGCAAAGAGCCCACCACGCCGTGCGTCGTCAACCGGAGCGAGTTGCAGGCCATGAGCCGCCTGTGGTCCTTCCTCGAAAAGCCAATGAGCCGGGGTATCGTGGATTGGCGTGGCTGAGCTAAGGCTCAAGCCGCGCCAGGCGCACCGCCTGAATAGCGGTGATGCTGTGGTGAAGTGCAGCGCGCGCGTCCGCGTCGAGCGGCGCATGCAGCGCCAACACTGCTTCACGAAATGCGATGGAAAGTTCTGTGTCGGTCATGCGGGACAGGGTCGCGCGGTCGATTGGATGTTTCATGATCTAAGCCCTCCTTCGGCTTCGACCGCCCCCCAAGTGGGACGGTGATGCCGCCAGGAAACGGGCAGGGCTGGGCCGCACCGCACCGGCGATCAGCGCATGCGGGCGCAACGCCAGTGGAGCAGGTTCACCCTTGCGGGCAGCGGCCCGACCTGGCCGATCGTGCATCACTTGACCGTTCTGCTTGGGGGAGGGCGAGGCTGATGAGGCGCGCTGGATCGTCATCCACCAGACCGCCGAGACGTGTCGGCATCCGGCACTTCCAGCGCTTCGAGAAATCTGTGTTGGCTAGAGCATGCGGCGCGCGTCAAGTGCGTCGGCGGGCGTTGCCTTTCACCGTCCTGGATCGCCAGCGCCATTCACGCGGTCATCATCATGGGACCATAGACCAGGCGCGTCCAACCACCGTCTGCCTTGCAGGCAGACTTCAACCCCGCTCGCTTCCGCGCCCGCCTTCGGCAGGCTTGTGCAGCTCCGCGCCGGCAGGCCGGCTGCTGCGATGCCCCAAGGGGCATGCGCTGCTCCGCAGGGGTGTGATGGCCGGCCTCATGCGCCTGATCGTGACTGATCCCATGATGCCGCGAAATGGTTCGTGGCACCAACCGAAGGAAAGGACACACCCCATGACCAACGCTCAAGAGAATGCCGCTCGCAAGCCGACCCACCGCCTCTATCACGTCGAAGGCGCCGGCGAGGCCGCCAACTGGACCGTCATCGGCGCGGCCTGGCAGAACAAAGACGGCAACGGCTTCAACATCAGCTGCGCCGCCATCCCGCTCACCGGTCGGATCGTGATGCGCAAGATCAAGCCGAAATCGCAGGCCGAACCTGCGATGATCTGAACCGGCTATCACCCACATGCGGCGGACCGCGAAAGCGCTCCGCCGCTTGCCATGTTCAAGGCCCATCCCGTGTTTTAAGAATGCGGAGACGGACGCTGTCCGTCACGCTTTGGTTTGTTGGTAAGGCTTCAGCCGTGCCCTTCAACGGCTGGCATATCGCAGGCTGCGAAGTCCGCATTCCGTGGGCTTCGCCCGTACCGCAAGCTGTGCGGTGTAATACACAACTGTGTTGTTTGTGTCATACACCGCCATCTT
>JAGWXN010000455.1 GCA_018969885.1 Betaproteobacteria bacterium
GGTGGCGGTCAACCCGGGTTGGGACCGCTATCAGAAGCTCACCTACAGCCCCGCAGTACGTGCCGGGAAGCTGCTCTTCATGTCAGGACAGGGGTCGCTTGATCCGGCGACCGAACGCGTACTGTTCGATGGCGATGTGGTGGCGCAAGCCGAGTACACCTACGGCAACATCATCAAGGTGCTGGAGGCGGCGGGCGCCGGCCCGCAGAACCTGGTGAAGACGATTGAGTATGTGACCCCTGCGGGGCTTGCGCGCTATCGCGACGTGGCGGGGGTGCGCGCGAGGCTCCTGTCACAGCCGTTTCCCGCCTCCACTGGTCTGGTGTGCGAGGCGCTGCTGCGGCCCGAGATGCAGATCGAGGTCGATCCCTTTGCCATTCTGGACTGACCGCAGGAGGCCTTTGTCATGTCGCTCCTCACCGACGAACTGCGCGCCATGATCGGGAAGCAGGTTCACTATCCCGCGCGCGAGCCGATGGGGCGCGCCTCCATCCGCTATTTCGCCATCGCCATCGATGATGACAATCCGGTCTACCGCGATGAGGCCTATGCGCGCGCAGCGGGTCATGCCGATGTCATTGCGCCGCCAACGCTGGTCTGCGAAACCTGCCAGACCGCCGACCGTCAACCCGATGCCGATGGCTACATCGGCCATGACTGGCATCTGCCGGTGGGCAACAGCCGCCTGATCCGCGCGGGTAACGACTACAGTTTCGAGCGGCCGGTGCTCGCAAGCGACTCGATCTCGGCCACCTGGACCCTGGAGAGCATGGTGGAAAAGCCGTCGTCGCGCGGGGGCACGCAGCTCTTCGTGCAATCTGTGGCGCGCTATACCGATGCCGAGGGAAAGCTGGTCGCCACCAACCGCGAAACGCTGGTCATCCAGCCGCTTGGGACTGCGGGCTGATGCACGGCATGAACCTCCTCGAACTGCGCGACGCCAAAGCCCTGCATCCGCGCTCGCCCGCTCCAGTCTGATCCACCGACCGATACCCATGACCCTCAACGCCGCTTCCACGCCCCCATCCACCACAGCCAGCGTGGTGCTGCAACCGACTGTGGACCCCGCAGCGCTCACGCCAGGCACCTCCCTCCCCGGCTGGGAACATTGCTTCACCGAGGTGGATCTGGTTGCCTACGGCGCAGCCACCTGGGACTGGCATCGGGTCCACTATGACCTTGCCTATGCAAAGAGCCGAAAGCTGCCGGGCGTGTTGATTGATGGTCAGGTGTATGGCGCGATCTTTGCCAAGCTCGCCACGCGCTGGGCGGGACCCGGTGCTTTTCTTTCCGGCATGGGCTTGAAGATGCGATCGATGGCGTTTGCCGGCGATACGCTGCGCGCGGAGGGTGAGGTGCGTTCAGTGGAGGGGCTTGCTTCGGGCGATCAGGTTCAGCTCGCACAGCGGCTCCTCTGCGGCGACCGGCTGATCGCCGAGGCGCTCACCACCCTGCGGTTTTCGAAGCGCTGATCCACCGCCATGGGCTGGTCGAGCTTTCACACCCTCACGTGGCAGGCGGCGCCGATGCCCTACAGCAGCGGGCCGGTCAGCCTCGCGCGGCTGCCATCGGGCAACGATGATTTTCTGGCCTTTGTCCGGTTTCCTCCAGGATGGTCGCGAAGCCAGCCGGTGGTCTATGAAGCGGCCGAGGAGTTTGTCATTCTGGAAGGCGAATTGCGGATCGATGAGCAGCGCTGGGTGGCCCCCGCCTACGGCTGTATCGAAGCGGGATCGGTCAGAAGCCTGACCGAGTCGCAGCCGGGGTGTCTTGCCTGGGCTCGGTTTCATGGCTCGCCGCGGCCGGTCAAGGTGCAGGCAGGAGACGTTGGCCGAGCAGGTCTGGCAGGCAACACGGGATCCGGGGGGCACGAGCCGGCCGAGCGTCTAAGCCCAGCGGGCGCCCTCAGCGAATCCGCTGCTGGATCCCGGACGCACGCCACGCGACGTCTGCTTCACGCCTTCCCGGCAGGCGAAACCTGGTTCGAGCCCGCTTACAGCCTGCGCGACGAACGCGAAGGTGGGCGGTACGACGCCATTGACCTCGACACGTTCGACTGGTGGTCCAGCGCCTGCGCATCTGCCTCCCAACCGCCCACGCCTTCGGCCGCCCTCTTAAGACCTGCCATCGTTCACAGAATTTCGGAGATGCTGCGATGAACCTCGGTTCAACCCTCACGCAATCCGCGCTTCGCTGGCCCGACAAGCCGGCTCTCGTTTTCGAGGGCAGGCGCTGGACTTACCGGCAGTGGAACCGGTGGGTCAATCAGACCGCGAACGCCTTTCTCGCAAACGGCGTGGGCCGCGGTGACCGGGTCGCCTTCCTCACCTGGAACCTGCCCGAGCAGGTCACAGGCTTCTACGCCCTCATGAAGATCGGCGCCATTCCGGTGCCCATCAACTACCGCCTGGCTGCCAACGAAATCCGCTACATCATCGATGACTGCGGCGCAAAGATCCTGGTGTTCGAGGAATCGCTGCGGGCGCCCGTCATGGCCATCCGCGATCAATTGTC
>JAGWXN010000456.1 GCA_018969885.1 Betaproteobacteria bacterium
TAAAACAGGAGTCCGCCATGAATGAGACCAGCCCCCATTCCGCTGTGCGTGACGGTGCGGTGCCAGATGGCGCAAGCGCCGAGCCTTCGCAGCCCAAGCTCTTATTCCCGGTTCTCAAGCCCCTTTACGATCGGCTCGAACCTTTGTCATGGCTGCTGATCCGCTGCGCCGCGGGCCTGATCCTGGCCGTCCATGGATGGCGAAAGATCGCGAACGGGCCGGAAGCGGTGGCGCCCACCTTCGCGAAGCTTGGTTACGCCTACCCGCTGCTGGTGGTTTACACCCTCATTCTGGTGGAGTTCGTGGGCGGGCTTGCGATCGCAGCGGGCGTGTTCACCCGGTTTTTTGCGGCGGCTGTGACGATCGAGATGGCGATCATCTTCATGCTCTATCTGCCCAACGGCTTCGCCTGGCTGAACCGCGGTTACGAGTTTGTACTGTTGTGGGGGCTGATCACCCTCGCAATCTGGTGGAAGGGGGGCGGACCCTATTCGGTCGACAGGAGGCTGGGCCGTGAACTTTGAACGCGACCGGGCAGTTTCTCGCAGGGCTTTTGTTCGAACCGCCGCGCTGACTGCGCTGGCGGCAGCAGGACCCTCCCGCGCCCAGGAAGTCTGGCCTGCGCGCCCGGTGCGCTTCATCGTTCCGTCGTCGCCCGGCGGAGGTACCGACCTCTATGCGCGCCTCCTCGCGCAGGCGCTGGGTGAGGCGTTCCGGCAATCCTTCGTGGTGGAAAACCGCCCGGGCGCGAGCGGCAACATCGGTGCCGCCGCCGCGGCCAAGGCCCCGCCCGATGGCTACACATTTCTGGTGTCGGCCAATCCGGCCCTCACCATCAACCCGAGCCTCTACGCCTCGCTTCCCTACGATGCCGAGCGCGATTTTGTACCCATCGTGCGGGTGATGGGGCCCCTGCTTCTTGTGGTTCACCCCTCCTTTAAACCCCGCACCCTGGCCGAGTGGGTCGAGGCCGGGCGTCTCGAGCCCGGCCGGTATTCTTACGGCTCGGCGGGCACGGGCAGTCCCACCTATCTGGGCGTGCGCATGATCGAGGAAAAGACCGGTGCACGATTCCTGCATGTGCCCTACAAGGGCGTGGGGCCGGCCTACCAGGATCTGCTGGGGGGGCAGATTCAGTTCATGTTGCCCGACCTGGCATCGGCGCTTCCCCATCTCCGTTCGGGTAAGGTGATTCCCGTGGTGACCGACCGGGAAAGCCCACTCCTGCCGGGCGTACCCACGCTGGCCAGTCTCGGGTTCGCCGACAGCAGCGCGCCCAGTGCGTTCGCGCTAGTCGCGCCGAGTGCCACGCCCGCAGCCATCATCGAGCGGATGGCGGGTGAAGCCGCGGCCATCCACCGCTCGCCCGCTTTCACGGCCCGGGTCGAATCGCAGGGGCTGGTCACGGTTCAGGAGACCCAGGCTGAGCTGGTTCAGGCCCTTCGTGCCGAGCGGCAGGCTTATGGTGCGTTCATCCGCCGGAACGCGATTGTGGCGAGTGACTGAGTGTTCAGGGTTCGTTGCAACCTCTGGCCATGAAAACCGTCGTCTTTTATCTGGACTTCATCTCCCCCTACGCCTATCTGGCGTTCGAGGCCTGGCCGCGCGCGCTGTCTGGCGTGGATGCAGAAGTGATTTATCGGCCTGTCCTGTTCGCCGGCATCCTCAGGCATTACGGCCAGCTCGGGCCCGCTGAAATCGCACCCAAGCGTGACTGGACCTACCGGCAGGTGCTGTGGCAGGCGAGGCAGCATTCAATCGCGCTCGACATGCCGCGCCAGCATCCGTTCAATCCACTCGGGCTCCTGCGGCTCTCGCTTGCCTGCGCAGAAACCGTGTCGGGCGCGGCAAGCCACGAGGTGTGCGCACGGCTTTTCAGGCATGCGTGGGTGGGCGGTGCTGCGGCAGACGACCCCGGGCGATTGAATATGCTCACCGCCCAGGTCTCGCCAAGCTTTTCGCCTGACGGCGCCGACGTGAAGGCGGCGCTCCGTGCCAACACCGACGCCGCGATTGCACGGGGCGTGTTTGGCGTGCCCGCGTTCGAAGTGGACGGCCAGATATTCTGGGGCTTTGATGCCTTGCCGATGCTACGCGCCTACCTGCTGGGTGACCCATTCTTCAGCGGCCCCTGGCAGTCGGTGGCCGCGGTGGGCGAGGGCGTGGTTCGTCGCGGCTGACGTTAATGCCTTGGGATCTGCGTTTCAGGCACCCGCCGTTGCTCCCCCGTCAATCGGAATGACGGTACCGGTCATGTAGCTTGCCCCGTTTGAAGCGAGCAGCAGTGCCAGTCCCTTGATTTCATCGGGCTGGGCCACTCGCTGCATGGGGATCAACTGGGAAAACCGTTCGCGAACCGATGCGTCTCGCATCCGGCCGCCGGCAATGTTGGTCACGAACGGACCCGGCGCGATGGCGTTGACCGATATTCCGAAGGGTGCCGCCGGGATAGACCGGCTTGATCCAGCGCAGCTCGTCCACTCCCGGCGAGCCGAGCCCCGCCTGCTTG
>JAGWXN010000457.1 GCA_018969885.1 Betaproteobacteria bacterium
GGCGGGGATGCGTTCGCCAAGGTGCTCGACAAGCGCATCGCGCGCCGCATCGTCGACATAGCCGAGGCTTGCCAGATAGTGCTGGAGGATCCGCTCGACGCCCGCTCGCAACGGCGTAATCGCGGACGAGACCTTCGACTCTCGCGTGCTCAGGACCGCCATCTGACGGTCACTCGGTCCACTGATAGCACCAGGTTTCCGTGATGGGTTCGCCCCCGGACTCCAGATGACAGCGCAGTTCGATAGGGTCGTAGCCCTCGGGTATGAGTTCGAACTGGACGCGCCAGACCTTGCTGTCGGGCACGAAGTGCGTGGTCGCCGGCGACAGGGTGCCACGCGAGGTGAACAGACGCGCCTCCGGCGCGCGCTCGCGGCCCTGCAGGGCTTCTCCGCCGAAGTCGACGATGAAGCGACGGGCGACCTCCGAACTCCCGCGTCCGATCCGGGTTTCGCCAACGATACCCAGTTCGCGGTTCACGAAGGGCAGCACCTTGCCCCAGTGGAGACGGTAAGCGGCCTGCCACTCTGAGCCGGCCGGCAGCGGATTCTGCGGCCGCCAGAAGGCGACGATGTTGTCGTTGCTTTCCAGATCGCTGGGTATTTCTACCAGCATCACCGCACCCGCGCCCCAGTCACCCACCGGTTCAACCCAGGCACTCGGGCGATGCTCGTAGCGCGCGTCGGCATCCGAATAGTCCTCGAACTTCCGCTTACGCTGCAGCAGCCCGAAACCTTTGGGGTTACGGTCGACGAAGTAGCTGATCCTGAGACGCTGCGGGTTGACCAGCGGCCGCCATAACCATTCGGCGGCCCCGTTCCAGATCAGCAAGCCGTCGGAGTCGTGGGCAGCGGCCCGGTAGTCATCGACGCCCTGACGGTCGTTCGCCCCGAAGAAAAACATGCTGGTCAGGGGCCCTACCCCGACGGTGTCGATTTTGACCCGCATGTAGAGCGAGAGATTGACGTCGACGACCGTGGTATCGCCCGGGCGGACGGTGAAGGTGTAAACGCCGGTGCAACTGCGGCTGTTCAGCAGGGCATGGATGACGAGGCTGTTGGCATCGACCGGGCGCTCAAGATAAAACTCGGAGAAGAACGGGAATTCCTCGCCGCGTTCCGAGGCTGTGCCGATGGCAAGGCCCCGGGCCGAGAGCCCGTAGCGCATATCGCGGCCCAGCGCCCGGAAGTAACTGCCGCCGAGGAAGGAGATCAATTCGTCCAGATAGTTGGCGCTGTTGAGGGCGTAATGCACCCGGAAGCCAGCGAAGCCGTTGGTCTGCTCCAGCGCGTTGCTGCCCAGATTATTGGCACCGAAGTCGAACAGATTGGGGGAATAGGGCAGTTCGCGTGCTTTGCCATCGGTGACGTCGAAAATCCGGACGGCGTACTGGTAGTAATACCCGGGATGGAAGAACTGCGCGGTGAACGGGGCCTCGCCCAGCCACAGGGCCTCCTGCGGGCGATAGCGGATATCGTGATATTGCTGCTGGTTGAGTTCGCGCAGGGCCTCGGATGCGCTCCGCCGGGGTGCCTGGAAGGGCCGCGCCGCAAGCTGTTTAGCCCGCGTCCGCAGAACGTCCAGCGTGAACGGGCGCGGGTCGGACGGTGCGGGAGCGGCGCTGCCTGGCAGCGCGGGCCACACTCCGGCCAGCGCGGCCAAGGTTCCCAGGAAGCGTCTACGGCTTAGTTGCTGGCGCGGAGGCAGCGAGTCGGGCATGGCGTGAGAACTGATCCTGCTCGTGTGAAAAACAACATCAGGGACCAAGCATAGTGTGGTCCCGCGCAAAAATCTTGCACTGCCACATAGTTGTCTTGAAAGTCTGAATCCGCGCTGAATTTTCCCCTCTGAAAACAAGATCGGGCGGCCAAGGAGGCCGCCCGACCAGCAGGGCTTACGCGTTTAGCCCAGATTCACCGGGAGAAAAATTTCCGCTTCCTCGCGACGAACCAGGAGCGCGACGCGTTGGTCAGCGCGCGAGACCAGCTTCTTCAGGTCCTCCGGGCTCTTTACCGGTGTGGAGTTGACCGCAAGGATGACGTCGCCCGGCCGAATCCCGGCGCGCGCTGCCGCCCCGGAAGACTCGGTCACCATGACGCCCCGACCGTCGCCCTGCTGCTGGCGCGCTTCTTCATCCAGCGGCTGCACGACCACGCCCAAACGGCCCGATTTCGCGCCGTCCGGCTGCTCATCGTTGGTGGCTACCGTCTGCGCCATTTCGCCCAGCGTGACGGCAATTTCCCGCGAACTGCCTGCGCGCTGGAGTTCGACCTGTACACGCTCGCCCGGCTTTTTGCCGGCAATCAGTCGCGAGAGCATCGCGGAGTCTTCCACCGGCTGACCGTCAACTTTCAGGATGATGTCGCCCGCCTCTATGCCGGCTCTGGCAGCCGGCATGCCATCCTGCACCTGATTGACCAGCGCGCCCCGCAGCGTATCCATCCCGAAGGATCGCGCCAGTTCCTGATCAAGCGTCTGCACCGAGACGCCCAAGC
>JAGWXN010000047.1 GCA_018969885.1 Betaproteobacteria bacterium
GCCTGCCCGCTCCTGATCGATCCGTCCGGATTTTGGCTGCGCCCGGAGGGTCGATATCTGATTACGGGCAGCCCCCCGATCGATGATGCCGATGATCTGCCGCTCGAACCCGATTGGCGCGAACTCGACGAGGAGCGTTGGGCGCAGCTCGCCCATCGCATTCCTGCGCTCGAGGCAATGCGAATCGAACGCGCCTGGGCCGGCTACTATGAGATGAACCTGTTCGACCATAACGCGGTGATCGGTCCGCATCCCGAGGTTGCCAATTTCTGGATGATCAGCGGCTTTTCCGGTCACGGCATGCAGCATGCGCCGGGGGCGGGGCTCGCGTTGAGCGAATGGCTGCTTGATGGGGCGCCGTCAACCATCGACGTACGCCCACTTTCCTATGCGCGTATTGCGCGCGGCGAACGCCTGCCGGAACTCAACGTGATCGGCTGAGGGTGAGCACTCAGCCCGAGCCAATATCAAAGACCACGCCCTGTGCCAGCGGCAAGGTGCTGCCGTAGTTGATGGTGTTGGTGGTCCGGCGCATATAGGCTTTCCAGGCGTCAGAGCCTGATTCGCGGCCCCCCCCGGTCTGTTTATCGCCGCCAAAGGCGCCACCAATTTCCGCACCCGAGGTGCCCAGGTTCACATTGGCAATCCCGCAGTCGGAGCCGCCCGCACTCAGAAAGCGTTCAGCTTCCTGCAGGTCGCGCGTGAAGATCGACGACGACAGGCCCTGGGGGACATCGTTGTTCAACGCAATCGCTTCGTCGATTGAGTCATAGCCGATGGCGTAGAGGATCGGGGCAAAGGTTTCTTCCCGCACCACGTCGGTGTGGGCAGGCATCCGGACGAGCGCAGGCTCGGCATACCAGGCTTGCGGGAAGCGATCGGCAAGGCGACGCTCGCCACCGGTTACCGTCGCGCCTTCCGAGCGCGCGCGCGCGAGCGCCGATTGCATCGCCTCGAACGCCTGGCCGTCCACCAGCGGGCCAACCAGGGTGCCTGGATCGAACGGGCTGCCAACCGGCAGGCTTCGCCGCGCGCGCTCGAGCGCTTCGAGCAGGCGCTCGCGCACCGAGTGATGCACGATCAGCCGGCGCGTGGTGGTGCAGCGCTGCCCCGCAGTTCCCCAGGCACCAAACACCAGCCCACGAAGCGCGAGGTCGAGATCGGCCGAGGGCGCAACGATCACGGCGTTGTTGCCGCCGAGTTCGAGCAGCGACCGGCCCAGCCGCGCCGCCACGCGGGGCGCGAGATCCAGCCCCATGCGGGTGCTGCCGGTTGCCGATACCAGCGCAATCTCGCGATGCTCAGCGATTGCACGGCCCATCGGGGCGCGGCCCAGACCCACCTGCACCAGGTCAGCCAGCATGGCGCGTTCTGCAGCATCGGCCCCCCGCGTGGCGGCATAGCGGCCGCAGGCCAACCCAAACAGCTCGCGCACTGCCAGCGCGGTGAGCGGCGTTTTTTCGGAGGGCTTCCAGATGACCGGATTGCCGCAGACGAGCGCAAGCGCAGCATTCCAGGACCACACCGCCACCGGAAAATTAAATGCAGTGATCACGCCGACTGGCCCCAGCGGCAGCCACTGCTCCATCATTCGATGAGCAGGGCGTTCCGAGGCGATCGTGAGTCCGTGCAACTGCCGGGACAAGCCCACCGCAAAGTCGCAGATATCGATCATCTCCTGAACTTCGCCAGCCGCCTCGCTCGGGATCTTGCCGGCTTCGATGCTCACCAGCGCCGCGAGTGCGGGCTTGTGTTCGCGAAGCACCTCCCCCAAGACCCGGACCAGCTCACCGCGTTGCGGGGCCGGCACGCCAGCCCAGCGCGCAAAGGCCGAGCGGGCACGCCGGGCAGCTTCATCAACCCAGCCATCTTCCTCAAGCGGCAGCTCGGCCACTAGCGCGCCATCAATCGGGCTTCGCACTGCAATGACCGTAGCGCCCCGTGCAGGGGGCAGAAGCCGTACGCCCAGTTCATTCAACAACGCCGCGGCGCGGCTCGCAATCTCGCTCATGGAGTCTCTCCGTTCAGCCAAGCCAGGGAGTGCGTGAGACATGCAAACAAGGCGCCCGGCGCGAAAGCGCGCCCTCTAGCGCGCCTCGCGTAGCGCCGCCTCGTAGACCAGGCGTGCAGCGACCGCATCCTCGATCGCAAGCCCCAGCGATTTGAAAATAACCGGCCGACCCGCCGGTGGGCGCGCCTTGCGCCCAAGGAGGATTTCGCCCAGCTCCGCATAAACATGCGCGCCCGATAGAATCACATCACCCGACTCCTTCTCCGCCGCTTCGCGCTGATCGGCGATTACCGGGTGTTGCATCACCGCATCATCGAGTTCACGCCAGGTGGGGCGCGGCGCGCCCACCGCCGCAACAAAGGCGTCGGGTTCCAGCCAATGGCCCGCCAGAATCGGTTCGGCAGCATTGCTCACGGTGCACACGATGGCCGCTCCGCGAACCGCCTGCTCGGCGCTATCGCAGGCGACCCCGCCGATCTCCTGCGCACAGCGCGCAACATTCTCGGGGTTACGGCTCCAGACGCGCAGCTCTCGCACCCGCCGTACGCGTCGGAGCAGTCGCGCGTGGCTACGCGCCAGCACCCCGCTGCCAAGCAACGCCACCACGTCGGCGTCGGGCCGGGAGAGCGCATCGGCCGCCACTGCGGTTGCCGCCGCGGTTCGAAGCGCGGTCAGCATGTTGGCCTCCATCACAGCCAGCACCTCGCCTGTGTCGGGCGCCATCAGCAGCACCGTGGCAATGAGGGTGGGGCGGCCGCGCGTCGCGTTGTCGGGCACCAGCGTGATCAGCTTGGTGGCCAGCGCATCACCGATCTGCGCGGGCTTCATGAAGAGGAGGCCCGGCGGCTGCGTGGGATCAAATCCAGTCGACGGGCCGAAGGGCATGACGCCACGAAGCGGCTGGATCGCCTGCCCTGCCGTAAGCGCCTTCAGCGCCTGGGTAATTCCCTGGATGAGCGCATCGGGGTCGAGCAGACGCTCGACGTCTGCCTCGGAAATGAGGCGCGCCATCTCAGCCTGCCTGAGTCGGCTGCGCCCGGGGCGGCTGCGCCGACTGTCCCACGCCCACCACGATGCCAAGCGTGACGCAGACCAGCCCCGCGCCCAGCATCCAGGTAAAGGGTTCATCGAGCCATAACACCGCCGAGGCCGCGGTGATGGCGGGCACCACTGCGGTGAGCATCGGGGCCCTGACCGGACCAAATACCTGCACCATTTTCATGTAAGCAATTCCGGAAATGATTGCAGCAAAAACACCCTGAAGCAGCGCCTGCAGGCCGATCTCGGACCACGCTGCCTGGGCAAGCCCCGAACGGATTGCCCCCGCTCCTGCAAGCGCGAGATAGGGGAGACCGAAAGCCACTGCGGCAAACACCGCGACGGCGATGGTCGCCTCAACCGGCCCGACCCGCCACCGCCTGCCGAGCGTGGTGAAAATCGCCCAGACGAAGGGCGTGAAGAGATACAGCAGATCGCCGATCCAGACGTTACCGCCCTCCCGCGCCGATGTCAGCGCCAACCCTCCCACCATGAGGGCGCCCGTGATGATGAGCCCGAGGCTCAGCAAACGACGCGAATCGGCTCGCTCACCATTGACGAGCCACGCAAACAGCGCAGCCCAGAGCGGCAGCAACCCCGGCATGAGCACCGCGCTGTGCGAGGCGGGCGCAAGCGAAAACCCGTGATAGGCGAGGAGCCCAAAGATCACGCCGCCGGTCATGCCCAGCACGACGGTCTGGTGTGCGGGCACCGGCGACAACCCCAGCCAACCACCGCCTCGCCTGCGTACCAGCCACCAGCCCCAGGGCGCCAGCACGACCCCAGACACTGTGAACCGGATCGCGATGACATCCATCGGCAGGAGCGAGCGCGCGGCGAGCGCCCGTGACCCAACGATGAATGCGGTCCAGGTGGCCACGGTCACCAGCGTGGCGGCGATGCCCAGCAGAAGATCAGCGCGACGCACGCTGCGGCCGGCGGCGGCTGACCGCGTGCCCGATCAGCCTAAGCTCTCCCAGTAGTCGAGCATGCGCTTACGCATTGCAGCGTCCGGAATCCGACCGCGGGCAGCGGCAAGGTTGTCGAGCGCGTATTCCGGGCGGTCGGTGCCGGGGATGATGACGGTCACTGCTGGATGCCCGAGCAGGAACTTGAGAAAGAACTGCGCCCAGCTGGTGCAGTCGATTTCTTTGGCAAAATCGGGCAGTTCGCGACCCTTCGCCTTGGCAAACAGCCGGTTGCGACCGAAGGGCAGATTGATGATCACCGCAAGACCGCGCTCCTGGGCAAGCGGCAGGATGCGCTGTTCGGCCAGGCGATTGTCGAGCGCGTAATCGATCTGGATGAAATCGATTTTTTCGGTTCGCATGATGCGTTCGAACTCGGGATGCGTACGTTCAAACGAGGTGGTGATACCGGTGTAACGAACCTTGCCCTCTTCACGCAGCCTGCGAATCGTTTTCAGATGCGTGTCGGTGTCGCGTACGTTGTGTACCTGGAGCAGATCGAACCGCGCCACCCCCAGGTCGGCGAAGGACCGGGTCACCTGATCGATGCCCGCCTGCTCCCCCGTGGTGCTGATTTTGGTTGCGATGAAGGCGCGCTCACGGATCGGCGGCTCGAGCATTTTCAACACCTCGCCCAGCCGCTTTTCGGCCTGCCCGTAGGTCGGTGCGGTATCGATCATCGCGCCACCGCCCGCGATCAGCGTACGCATGCTCTCAACAAGCTGCGGGATCTTGGGGTTTTGAGCCTCAATATCAAAAATCACCGCGGTGCCCGAACCGATCACCGGGATCATTTCTCCCGATGAAGGGATGGGTCGCTTCAGGACCGGGCCCGTGGCCGCCAACGCGGGTAATGCGGGCCCGAGCAGCGCGGCGCCGGCGAGCGCGCCCGACTGGCGAAGAAAATCAGCCCGTGTAAGGCCGTTGGAGGCGACGGAGGAAATGACGGTGGACATGCGTTTCTCCTGTGCGGGATCGGAAAAAGGTGGGGAGCCGTACTTAACTGGCCGGGCCATCATCGCTTCTGCGGCTCGCATGCTCGCGTTGCATGGCGCCGAGTTTGAGCAGCATCACCGCCCACCCGAGCGCAACCGGTACCGTCAGCCAGGCAACCAGCGAGGCTTCCAGGGCAGCGGCCTGGCGAAGCGCGGTGTAGATCCAGCCGCTTGCCGCGTCAGCGCCCCGAAACACCGCCGTGTCGATGAAGCTCTTCGATTTATACATCTGCTCGCGCGTCACCACCGTAAAGAGCGTTTCACGCGCCGGATTGGCGAGCGAAAACTCGGCCGCACGCTTGACTGCCTGAAAACCAATCACGACCGCAAGCACCGGCGCAAGCGCGATCGCGGCAAAGCCTGCAGCGGTCACGATGGCCAACAGGGCAAGCGCCACGCCGGCGCCAAAGCGCAACATCAGGCGACCAGTGAAGAGCACCTGAACCGCGAGCGTGGTCACGCCCACCGACAGATCGATCAGCGCAAACACCCGCGTTCGCTCGGCTGGGCTGTCAAACGCACCGGCCACGATCGCAGCCTGCTGAAAGTAGAGAAAGGTACTGGTCAGGGATAGCAGGGCCACATGCGCGCAGATCAGCATCAGATAGCGCGAGCGGAGCACCTCGGTGAGCCCTCCCCACATGCCCCCACCAATCGCCTCATCGGGGCGTTGTGTAGCCGGCTCGTTCCCCGCCGCAGGCGGCATCGGCGCGCGATCGAGCGCACCCGCGCAGAGCGTGGCCACCTCGAGGAGCAGCACCGAGACCAGAAGCAGGTTGGCAGGACCGAGCGGCACCGCAAGGAGCGCAGTGATCGAGGGCCCGAGGAGTGCGCCGGCCGTGCCCCCGGCTGCGATGAAGCCAAACAGGCGCCGACCGCGTTCATAGCCGAACCGTTCCGACATGAAGCCCCAGAACACGGTGACCACAAACAGATTGAACACGCTCACCCAGACGAAGAGCGCACGCGCCACCAGCACCCGGCCCACATCCAGTGTGAGAAGCGCCCAGAACACAAGCAACGTGAGCGCGAAAAACCGGTAGACCCAGGGGATGAAGCGGCGCCGGGGCAAGCGTGCCACCAGTGCGCCGAAAGCCGGCATGGCAGCCAGCATCACGAAGAAGGTCGCGGTAAAGAGCCACTGCAGATTGGCAAGGCCCGCGGCCACGCCCATTTCGTCGCGTAACGGTCGCAGAATGTAATAGGCGCAGAGCAGAAAAAAGAAATAGGCAAACGCCCATCCCAGCGCGCGCCCCTCGCCCGGCTCGATTCGACCCAGGCGAGCGAGGCCCCGCTCAATCAGTGCTCGGTTCACGATTCAGACGGTCTCAGGTGGCGGGCGTGGGCAAGGCGAACGGGTGGGGAATCCGCCGACAGGCAGCCATG
The DNA here is from genome assembly GCA_018969885.1 of Betaproteobacteria bacterium. The sequence goes on from JAGWXN010000047.1 coordinate 6,399, forward strand.
GCTGTCCGCGGCGCGTCGTAGTGTGCCGCAATTCGATCGGCGATGCGATGTCCCTTTCATGATCGCGAGGCGGCAGGCTGTCATGGAGCGGATCGGCTACCATCCCTCGACTCATCCACTGACTGCCGTTGAGGTTCCCATGACACGCATTCGCCGATCAATCCTTGCCTGCCTTGCGGCCGCCACCACGGCGGGCCTCGTGCCCGCCATCGCGCATGCGCAGTCGGGCTACCCCGCCAAGCCCATCCGTCTGATCGTTCCCTTCACCGTGGGCGGCGTGACCGACGCAAGCGCACGGCTGGCCGCCGACCTGATGGGTAAGCGCCTGGGTCAACCGATCAACGTCGAGAACCGGCCAGGGGCCTCGGGCAACATCGGTACAGCCGGCGTCGCCGCCGCCGACCCCGACGGCTACACACTGCTCCTGGGCTTCGACGGCACGATGGTGATCAACCCCAACGTCATCAAGTCAGTACCGTTCGACACCCTGAAAGACTTTGCCTCGATCGGCAAGATTGGTGATGCCAAACTCATTCTGGTGGCCGCCAACACGCTCAAGGCCGACACGCTCAAGGAAGTGATCGAGCTGTCAAAGAAAGAGGCGAACGGCCTCAGCTACGGCACCTCCGGTGTGGGCAGCACCCCTCACGTCGGTGGCTCGATGCTCAACATCCGAAGCGGCTCAAACCTGGTTCACATCGCCTACAAGGGCGGCGGCCAGGCCATGATTGACCTGCAGGCTGGCTCCATTCCCCTGGTCTGGACAGCGGTCGCTGGCGCCCTGCCGCTCATTCAATCGGGCCGGATCAAGCCGATTGCCATTCCGGCGGCAGAGCGTGCCTCGTCGCTACCCAACGTTCCCACTTTCATCGAAAGCGGGCTGAAAGACTTCGTGATCGACTCCTGGGTAGGATTGCTCGCACCTGCCCGCACCCCGCGTCCCATCATCGACCGTCTGAATGCGGTACTGAACGAAGTGCTCAACGATGCCGACGCCAAGGCCAGGCTGGACAAGATGGGCATCACCCCCGTGGCCGGAACGCCCGAGCAGTTTCACGCCTCCATGAAGCGCGACCTCGAGCGCTACGCCGAGGTGGTGAAAGCGGCCAAAATCCAGGCCGACTGATCGCTGATGCCCGCCCCGCTGGCCGCGCCGGCGGGCCCCTCGGGAGACCTTGCCTTGGATAAGCTGATCATCGAAGTGCGTGTCAACGAATACGCGCCGCGCGAGGGCAATCGGCACATCCCCTATACCGCGCACGAACTCGGGCGAGATGCCGCAGCGGCGCAAAGCGCCGGCGCCTCCATCGTTCATTTTCATCCACGCCAGCCCGACGGCGCGCCCGCCCACGGGCAGGGTGACTATGAGGCAGCGGTTGCCTCGATCCGCCAGCACTCGGCACTGCTCCTAAATCCCACGCTCGGTCAGATCACGGTGGGCGGAAGTGCACGTGACCGGCTGGCACCGATTGAGCAATTGGCGCGCAACCCGGCACTGCGGCCCGAACTCTGCGGCATCGACCCAGGCTCCACCAATATCGATGTCTTTGATTCCGTGTCCCGGCGCTTCCGCTCAGGCGACCGCGTTTACGCCAATTCCCACGACACCCTGCAACACTTCTGCGCGCGGCTGCGTGAACTCGGCATCAAGCCGGCGCTCGCCTGCTGGAGCATTCCCTTTGTGAGAAGCGCCTGCGCGCTGATCGAGATGGGTTTGATCGATGACCCGCCCTATTTTTTCTTTGTATGCGGCGAAGGCGGCACGCTGGGCGCGCACCCCGCCACCGCCGAGGGGCTACGCGCCTTTACCGACCATCTGCCGCGCCACCGTCCGTTGCTCTGGAGCGTCGGCTGCAAGGCGGGCAACCTGTTTCCGCTCGCCATGGCGGCGATCGCGGCGGGCGGTCATGTCGCCATCGGCATCGGCGATTATCCCTACCCCGAGCTCAATCAGCCTTCGAACGCACAGTTGGTCGAGGAAGTCGTGCGGCTTGCGCGGCTGGTTGGCCGCGAGGTGGCGTCGCCCGACGAAACCCGCGCACTACTGGGAATTCCAGAGCGGGAATTCCGGAGCGCGTAAAGCGTCTCGGTTAAGATCGCTCCCGTCGTTCACCCACCGAAGGATTCTCCATGTCAGGTCATGGCGCCCATGTCGACCCCAGCAATAAGCGGGTCGCACTTCTGATCGCGCTGCTTGCGCTGGTCCTTGCGTTCAGCGAAACACTGGGCAAGTCGGCACAAACCGCCGCGCTTACCCACAACATCGAAGCCTCAAACCTGTGGTCGTTTTTCCAGGCCAAAACGATACGGATGACCACGTTGCGCACGGCTGCAGAGTCGATGGAAGCCACGCCCGGACTGGGCGATGCCGCCAAAGGCCAGGTCGCCAAGTGGAAGGCCACCGCCGCCCGCTACGACTCCGAGCCCGACACCCGAGAAGGCCGCAAGGAGCTCATGGCACGCGCCAAGGAGCAGGAGGCTAAACGCGACCGGGCGATGGCCGCCTATCATCACTACGAACTCGCCTCCGCGCTGGTGCAGATTGCGATCGTACTGGCCTCGGCGATGATCATCACAAGCATCGCGGTACTCGGCTGGATCTCGGTCGCCTTGGGCGGACTCGGCATCGTGTTCTCAGGAATCGGCTTCTTCGCGCCCACCGCGGTTCATCTGTTCTGAGCGAGCGACCGGTATCCGGCTTTGAGGCCTCGTCGAAACCGTTCCAGTCCCTCGTCGATCCGCTCGGCGCTGGTGGCAAAACACCAGCGCACGTAGCCTTCAGCCTCTGGGCCGAAGGCTGCGCCGGGGGCCAGACCCACGCCCGCGTCCACCACCAGGCGCTTGCAGAGCGCGAGGCTGTCCGTCAGCCCATGAATGCGGAAAAACGCATACATCGCACCTGAGGGCGCCGGGCACTCGACACCTTCGATCGCCTGGAGCCCAGCCACCAGCCGGTCACGCGAGACTCTGAGCCGGTCACAGGCCGCCACGGCGTCGGTCTCGCCCTGCGCGATGGCGGCCAGTCCTGCCCGCTGAACAAAGCCTGGCGCGCAGCTGGTGTTGTATTCGACCAGGGTACCCAGGGCGCCAACCAGCGCACGGGGAGCGGTGATCCAGCCCAGTCGCCAGCCAGTCATACGCCAGGTCTTGGAGAAGGTATTGGCGCAGACCAGACGGTCATCCGGATCAGCAAGATCAAGAAACGATGGTGCAGCGGTGGTCTCGCCAAATACCAGCCGCTCGTAGGCATCATCGGAGAGGATCCAGATCCCGTGCCGACGGCAATGCTCGAGCACCACTCGCTGGGCCTCGCCATTCATCACCCAGCCGGTCGGATTGGCCGGGGAATTCAGGATCAGCATCCGGGTGCCCGGCGCTAGCGCCGTGATCAAGGCATCCAGGTCCAGCTGCCAGCCGTCCGGGCTGGGCCTGAGAGGCACGCTCTCAACGCTCCCGCCCAGGATCTTGGGGATCTCCAGCAGATTGGGCCAGACCGGCGTGACCACCACCACGCGATCACCGGGACCCACCAAGGCCTGGGTGGCGATCATGAGTGCCGACATGCCGGAGTTGGTGACCACCACCGACTCGGCCGGTACCGCACGGTGCAGGCGCGACTGATAGCGCGCGATCGACTCGCGCAGGGCTGGCAGCCCGAGATTCTGCGTGTAGAAGGTATCGCCCGCTGCGAGCGCCTCGTTGGCAGCAGCCCGAATGAAGTCAGGCGTGACCTCATCGGACTCTCCGAACCAGAAGGCAAGCACATCGTCGCGCCCCATCCCCACATTGGCCACCTCCCGGATCTTGGAGGGAGCGAGCCTGGCAACAGCGAGACGGGCTTCGGGAGGATGAGACATGATGGGATGCGCGCGGGTTCGAGGTAGCGCGATGATAGCGGGCCAGAGCGGCCGAGCGCGTCCATGCGCAAGACACGGCCGGCAACAGGCGTCACCCATCACCCAGCCTCACCCCCTTGTGCGATGACCACTCCGTCTGACAGACTCTGCCGTGAGCGAACTGCCGGAGTCCGTCGATGAAACCGTTTCTCAACGCGCTGCCACCGCTAGTGGCCGCTCTCGCCTTGACCCTACCCCTTGCTGGATGCGGTCCGAGCAAGAGCGAACTCGCCAACGAGATTGCCACCCTCAAGGAGCAACTCGCTCAACGCCAAACCGAGGGCAAGACGCTTCAACAGCAGATTGCAAGCACCCGCTCCGAACTCGACACCGACCGCAAGGCACTCGCCGAGGCGAAAGCTTCAACCGAGACCGCGAACAAGGCGACCGCCGAGGCGCAGGCCGCTGCGGCCACTGCCGGACGCGCCCTCGAGGAAGCCCGCTCCACCCTGGCTGCGAACGAGGCTCGGGTGGCCGCACTCGAGCGCGACTCCAAGCTGCAGGACGAGAAATCACGCGCCCTCGCGCAAACGCTCGAGGAACGCACTGCCGAGGTGAACCGCACGCGGGGCGAGCTCGCCAAGGCGACCGACGCCGCTCGCCAGACACAGGCCGAGCTGCAGCAAAGCCTCGATCAGGCGCGCGCTTCGCAGCAAAGCGCAGCCGCTGAACGCGATGCGCTCTCAGCCGAACTGGCCGCGGTGCGTGCCCGGGCGGCCGCCATCGACCGGGAGCTCCAGCAAAGCACCGGGAATCTTGAACAGGAGCAAAAGCGGGCGAGCGACCTTACCGACCGGCTGGCCGCGGCCGTCAGCGAACAATCGAAGCTTCGCACCAGCACCGATGCCCAGCGTTCGGAGATCGCCGCCATCAGCGCCGCGCTCGCCGACGCACAGGCGAAGGTCGCCCGGCTCACCGGAGCCCGCGGCATCTACACCGTACAAGACGGCGATTCACTATCCTCCATTGCGCTCTTTTTCTATCGCAACGCCTATCGCTGGCCGGGCATTGCACAGGCCAACAAGCACCTCATCAATCACCCCGACCGAATCTTCCCAGCAATGGTGCTGATCATTCCGAAATAGCGCCGACACCGGCCCCGGCCCGCGCAAACGCGGTTGATATACTCCAGATATATCAGCCGCCCTTGAGGAGACACCCATGGCCGACGCCGCCAAACCCGCCGAGCGCAAGAAGCGGACCATCACTGAAATCCGCGACTCAAAAAAAACCGGCGAGAAGATGGTCTACACGTCAGTGCCCGACTACACCTCGGCCAAGTGGGCGGAAGCCGCAGGGGTCGATGTGGCCGTGGTCGGTGACAGCCTTGCCATGGTCGCGCACGGTCATTCCAGCACCGTGCCCGCCACCATGGACATGATGGTGATGCACGCACAGGCGGTGCGGCGCGGCGCACCCAACACGTTTGTGCTGGGCTGCATGCCCTACCAGAGCTACAACACCGTCGATCGGGCACTCCAGAATGCCACCCGCTTCATGCAGGACGCAGCCTGCGACGCGGTCAAGCCCCAAGGCGGAAAATCGCAGGCACACATCCTGCGGGCACTGGTCGATGCCGGGATCCCCACCGCCTCGCACATCGGGCTCACGCCCCACACCATCGCCATGTTTGGCGGCTTCAAGATCCAGGGCCGGACCGCGGACGCTGCGATGAAAATTCTCGAAGACGCGTTCGCCATTCAAGATGCCGGCTGCTTCATGCTCGAGTTCGAGGCGGTGCCTGCGCCCATTGCGCGCGCGATCAGCGAACAGCTGGACATCCCCACGATCGGCATCGGCGCAGGTGCCGGTACCGACGGGCAGATCCTGCTCTCCTACGATCTGCTCGGTGTATTCACCGACTTCAAACCCAAGTTCACCAAGCGCTACGCGAACCTCACCGAGGTCGCGGTGGCCGGTCTCAAAGCCTATGTCGCGGATGTCAAACAAGGCACCTTCCCCGACGATGATCACAGCTACGGTGTCGACCAGAAGGAGTACGAAAAATTCCTGGGCCTACTCGAAAAGCGGCGCCAGCACTGACGCGCGCAAAAGGCCCGCGCTTCCCCCGCACGACGGCGCGGCCCCTCGCCCGGGAGGCTGCGCGCCCCGCTGCGCCGTCCCGATCGGCCTCGCAGCCCGAGGGGGCAAGCGCTCAAACGCTCACCGAGCAGGCCTACACGCTTCTCGAAGAAATGATCGTGCGGCTCGAGCTCACGCCCGGCAGCGCGGTTTCAGAAGCCATGCTCTCAGCGCGGCTGGGTATCGGCCGAACGCCCATCCGCGAGGCACTGCAGCGGCTCGCGCGCGAACGGCTGGTCCGAATTCTTCCGCGGCGGGGTGTGATCGTCTCCGAGATCGACGTCAAGTCGCAGCTGCGGCTCCTGGAGGTGCGGCGTGAAATCGAACGCCTGATGGCGCGCGCCGCCGCGCGACGTTCCTCAGCCACTGAGCGCAGCCAGTTCACCGATCTGGCGAAGGCGTTCCGGCGTTCTGCGCGCGCGCGCGACGACGTGAGTTTTCTTCGCACCGATCGCGAGTTCAACGAGCTCTGCCTCGCCGCAGCGCGTAATGAGTTCGCAGCCACCGCCATGGGGCTCATGAACTCGCTCTCGCGGCGCTTCTGGTTCCTGCATTTTCGTCAGGCTGCCGACCTGCCTGTTACCGCCAGGTTGCATGCCGATCTCGCTCAGGCAATCGCCGACGGCGATGAGGCACTGGCGGGCGCCGCGGTCGATTCGCTCCTCGACAACATCGAATCCTTTACCCGCAACACCGTTAGCACCGATTTCTGAAATCTGCCGTCCGGGCCGCCGTACGGCGGCTCGACAAGCGCTCAGACATACCTCTAATATGTCAGGCCACGTTGCAAACCGCAGGAGAACACCCATGGCCCACCTGATCGAACGTCACAACCCTTCTCCGCGTCAGGTCCGCTTTCGCGAAGACTACCGCTCCAACATCCATCCCGCCTACAACGGTCTGCTTCACATCGGCGTGATCTATGTGGTGGGTATCGCCGTGCTTGGCTTTTGCATCGCCCAACTGCAGGGCGCAAGCTGGGAGTGGCTCCTGGTCGTACCGGTGTTCTTTTTCTCCAACCTGTTCGAGTGGTGGATCCACAAAAACGTGATGCACCGGCTGGTTGACGTGTGGGCGCTGCGCGCCATCTACGACCGGCACACCCGCCAGCATCATCAATATTTCACGGACAATGAAATGACGGTGGATTCCACCCGCGAGTGGCGCATCATCTTCTTTCCGTGGCGCGCGCTCTTTACCTTCATGGGTCTGGGTACGCCCTTTGCGATCGCGCTTGGCTGGCTGGTAAACCCCAACGCGGGTTACATCCTCATGATCACCATCGTCGGCCAGTATCTGCTCTACGAGCTCTTTCACTACTGCTGCCACGTGCATGACAACGCGTTCGTGCGCAACATGCCGTTCATCAACACCATCCGTCGGCATCACACCGCGCATCACAACTACGGAATCATGATGACGCACAACATGAACCTCACCTTTCCGATCGCCGACTGGGTGATGGGAACCAGCGACCTCGACCGCGGACTCGCGGGCACGCTGCTAAACGGCTACAACGAAGATCACATCCGCGCCGAACTTCGACCCACCATCGAACGCTTCCGCCGCGAAGACGCGCCGGTCACGCTCGATGGCCCGGTCACCACGTCGGGACAAATGGCCTGATCACCGATTTCCGCAGCGCTTAAAACAAACCACATCCTAAGGAGACACCTCATGCGTAAACGTGATTTTCTGAAGGCGGGTGCAGCTGGCGGCCTGGCCGCAGCACCCTTGCTTGCCAGCGCCCAGACAGGACCCACATACAGCTGGAAAATGGCAACCGGCTGGGCAAGCGGCCCGCTCATGGATATCGGCGCCAAGGCGTTTGCCGAGCGCATGGCGGCGGTCTCGGGCGGACGTTTCAAGATCCAGGTGTTCCCGGGTGGCGCCCTAGGCAATGCCCTCCGCGTGCCCGAAACGGTGAAAAACGGCGTGGCCGAATGCGGTCATACCTGGATGGGCTACGACTGGGGTAAAGACGTCACCACGGTGCTCTTTGGCGGCTACGCGGGCTCGATGGACAGCGAGCGCATGCTGCACTGGCTCTATGGCGCGGGCGGCGACGAAATGCAGCGCGCCCATCGCGAAGCCAAGGAAGGCGTCATCTCCATGCCGCTTTTCATTCGCACCGCCGAAGCATTTCTGCATTCCCGGAAGCCCGTCAAGTCGCTTGCCGACCTGAAGGGTCTCAAGCTTCGCACCGCGGGCGCCTGGCTTGAAATGGCCAAAGACCTGGGCGCCGCGCCGGTCACCACCGCGGGCGGTGACGTCTACCCCATGCTCGAGCGCGGCGCAATCGACGCCACCGAATGGGGCACGCTCTGGGAAAACATCTCCACCGGCTTTCACAAGGTCGCGCGCTACGTGATCATTCCTGGCGTGCATCAGCCCACCGCGCCCTTCGAGCTGGTGATCAACAAAGATGTCTGGCAGAAAATGCCCGCTGCCGACCAGCAGCTGGTGCAGCTCATCGCGCGTCTGGTCACCTTCGAGAGCTGGATCAAGGTTGGAAACGAAGACGCCAAGGCGCTTGAGTTCTATCGCAAGGCCGGCAACCAGATCATCGAACTTGATGCTGACGTGCAAAAGCAGGCTCGCAAAATCGGTCTCGACTGGGCGACCAAGACCGCCGAAAAAGATCCCGCGTTTGCCAAGATCCTGAAGAGCCAGGTCGACTTCGAGAAGGAATGGGAAGGCGCTGAACGCTGGCGCACCATCCGCGGCTAAAGCGGTGGAACGGCCCGCGAACCCGCGGGCCGTTATGCACGGCCATCTCACCGGAGCCCCACACCATGCAAGCCCTGATCCGCGCGATCGAGGCGGCGAGCGACAAGATTGGCATCTTTGGCGCGCTGCTCATCGTTCCACTGGTGCTCAGCACCTGCTACGAAGTCTTTGCCCGCTACCTGTTCAACTCGCCCACTATCTGGGCCTACGAGGTGGGCTATATGCTCACCGGGTCGCATTTCCTGCTGGGCCTTGCATTCACCCTGCGCGCGGGCGAGCACATCCGGATCGATATCTTCAGCGGCAAGTTCGCTGCGCGTACCCGGGCCTTGATCGACCTCGCAGGCTATGCGGTGCTTTTA